>JAEYTN010000427.1 GCA_023433985.1 Pseudomonadota bacterium
GTTCACGCAGGCCCGGTCGGCGGCGTACATGGGGTGGAGTGGCTCGATGGCAAGCGGGACGCCGGAGGCGCGGGCATGGGGGAGCATGGCGGCGATGCCGTCGGCGACCATCCGGCGGGCGCCGGGAAGGTCCTTCGAGGAACCCGGCAGGCCGCCGACGACGAGGACGAGGCAATCGGCGCCGAGTTCGGCGGCTTCGTCGATGGCGCGCAGGTTGTCGTCGATATTGGCCTGACGGCCCGCTGGCGTATCCGTTGGGAACATGCCGCCGCGGCAGAGACCGGTGACGCGCAGCTTGTTGCTGCGGACGATGTTGGCCGCTTCCGCCAGACCGATAGCTGCAACCTGGTCGCGCCAGGGGGAGATAGCCGTGACGCCGTGCCGGAGGCAGTCATCGACCATCTGCGCGAAGGTCGAGCCATTGCGCAGAGTAGCAAGGTTGATGGAGAGCTGGCCCTTGCTCATGCGACCCCGTGCACGGCGAGGACGCGCTTCATGCGGTCGATGGCGAGGCCCGGATCGGCGAGCACGCGAGCCTTGTCGGCAAGGCGGAACAGCTCGGCTAGGTGCTGCAGCGAGCGCGTGGATTGCTGGCCGCCGATCATAGCGAAATGGTCCTGCAGGCCGTTGAGATAGGCGAGGAAGACGACGCCAGTCTTGTAGAAGCGGGTGGGCGCCTGGAAGATGTGGCGGCTGAGCGGGACGGTGGGCTCCAGCAGCTCGAAGAACTCGTTGTCGCTGCCGCGACCGAGCGCGGCGAGGGCAGCGGAGGCGGCCGGGGCGATGGCATCGAAGATACCGAGCAGCGCGTCGGAATGGCCCTGCTCGTCCCCGGCGATCAGCTCAGCGTAGTTGAAATCGTCGCCGGTATACATGCGGACGCCGGCCGGCAGGCGGCGGCGCATGGCAATCTCTTTCTCCTTGCTGAGCAAGGAAATCTTGATGCCGTCGACCTTGTCGGCATGGGCAGCGATGACGTCGAGGCAGACATCCATGGCCGCCTCGTGCGCGGCCTGTCCCCAGTAGCCTTCGAGGGCGGGGTCGAACATTTCGCCCAGCCAGTGGAGGATCACCGGCTGCTTCACCTGCGACAGGATGCGGCCATAGACGCGGGCGTAGTCATCGGGCGATCTCGCGGCGACCTTGAGGGCGCGCGAGGCCATGAGGATGACCCGGCCGCCCTGCCCTTCGACGAAGCCGACCTGCTCCTCATAGGCGCGGATGACGTCGTCCATGGTGACGTCCGGGCCCGGCGCGAGATGGTCGGTGCCCGCACCGTAGGCGATGAGAGCGTCGCTGCGGCTACGGGCTTCGGCATGGGCACGGCGGATCAGTTCCTGCGCGTCAGTCCAGGTGAGGCCCATGCCGCGCTGCGCGGTGTCCATGGCTTCGGCAACCCCGAGGCCGAGGTCCCACAGCCGATGGCGGAATTTCAGCGTCGTATCCCAGTCGATGGCCGGGGTGAGCCACGGGTCGTTCGACGCGAGCGGATCGGCCACGACATGCGCGGCGGCGTAGGCGATGCGCGGAAAGTCCGAGGCGGCGTGGCGCTCGAAGGGGATCGGCGTGTCGCTGAGGCGGTACGCGGTCAACGAGCGATCAGCGTTGGGGAGTGCGAGTTCCATGGCTCAAATCCCCAGCTTCGGAACATCCAGCCAGCGGCGTTCCTTCCAGCTTTGCAGGCCCAGGGTGGCCAGCTGGACGCCCTTGGCGCCGGCTTCGAGGCCATAGGGCCAGGGGGCATCCTCGGCGACGTGCTTGAGGAACATCTCCCACTGGGCCTTGAAGCCGTTCTGGGCGGGCCAGTTGTCGGGGACTTCCTCCCACTGCTCGAAGAAGTTGAACTTGCTGGGCTCGTCCGGATTCCACACCGGCTTGGGCGTGTTCACCCGGTGCTGGGTGAAGCACTTGTGGAGACCCGCGACGGCGGAGCCGTGGGTGCCGTCGACCTGGAAGGTGACGAGGTCGTCGCGGCGGACGCGGACATCCCAGCTGCTGTTGATGTGGGCGACGGCGCCGCCCTCGAGCTGGAAGGTGGCATAGGCCGCATCGTCGGCATCGGCCACGAAGCGGTTGCCCTTCTCGTCGACGCGCTCGGGAATATGCGTAGCGCCGAGGCAGCTTACGGCTTGGACCTCGCCGAAGAGGTTATCCAGCACGTAGCGCCAGTGGCACAGCATATCGAGGATGATGCCGCCGCCATCGGCCTTGCGGTAGTTCCAGCTGGGTCGCTGCGCCGGCTGCCAGTCGCCCTCGAACACCCAGTAGCCGAATTCGCCCCGCACCGAGAGGATGCGGCCGAAGAAGCCGGACTCGCGCAGCATCTTGAGCTTGAGCAGGCCAGGGAGGAACAGCTTGTCCTGCACCACGCCGTGCTTGATGCCGGCCGACTTCGCCTTCCTGGCGAGCGCGACGGCGGAGTGGAGATCGTCCGAAACGGGCTTCTCGCAATAGACATGCTTGCCGGCATCGATGGCGCGGCCGAGGAGGCCGGCGCGCATCTGCGTGGTGCCGGCATCGAAGAAGACCTCGTCCTCCGGGTTGCTCAGCGCCGCCTCGAGGTCGGTGCTCCAGCGGGCGATGTTGTGCCTGGTCGCAAGGGCCTGAATCTTCTCGCGATCCCGCCCGACGATGATGGGATCGACGACCAGCCGGTCGCCGTTCGAGAGCACCACCCCGCCCTGCTCGCGGATAGCGAGGATGGAGCGCACCAGGTGCTGGTTGTAGCCCATGCGACCGGTCACGCCATGCATGATCAGCCCCAGCCGCCGCTCGGCCATCGGTGTCCTCCCCGATCTCGTTTTTGTAACTGCTTGGTTACTTAGATACACGCCGCTAGGATGAACCGTCAAGACCGGGCCCTGCGACGATCAGCGGCGCATTAGCAAATGAACGTTCATTTATAAGCCTGCTTTCCCGTTCGCTCCCGGTTCGGGAGCCGAAGACGGGAGTTTGGGGCAGGCCTGGGACAGAGGGGATAAAATGGCGAGCGACTTGGCGGCGGCAGCAAAGCCCAGGCGGCGGGTGAGCGCGGATGCGCCGGCCCGGCCGCGTGATGCCGAGCGCACCAAGGCCTCGATCCTCAAGGCGGCGCGCGACGAGTTCTGCGAGCAGGGCTTCAACGGGGCGCGGGTGGATGCCATCGCCGACCGGGCGAAGGCCAACAAGCGGCTGCTCTACCACTATTTCGGCAACAAGGAGGCCCTCTACTCCGCCGTGCTGCTCGACGCCTACCAGGAGATCCGGCGCGGCGAGCGGGAGCTGAAGCTCGACAAGATCGAGCCGGTGGAGGCTATGGACCGGCTGGTGCGCTTCACCTTCCGGCACTTCCTCGCCAACCCGTGGTTTCCGCGGCTGCTGGCGGTAGAGAACCTGCAGAACGCGCGCTTCCTCAAGGAACTCGACGACATCCCGGCGCTCCACTCGCCGCTCGTGGCGGAGCTGGGCGACATCGTCAGGCGCGGGCACGAGGCGGGGGTGTTCCGCACCGATGTCGACCCCATGCAGCTCTATATCTCGATCGCTGGACTTGGGTACTTCTACGTCTCCAACATGAAGACGCTGAGCGTGATCTTCGGCAAGGACCTGAGTCAGTTTGCGCTGATCCAGGAAAGGGAAGCACAGGCGGTGCAGATGGTGCTAGACTACTTGCGCGCGAAACGCTGACCGCCACGCCCGATCCGTAGATCCGTCGTGCTTCGGCCATGAAGATGAAGCTATTCTGAACGGTGCTCGCGTCGCCGGGCCATGAAGTTCCGCCAGCCGAACGGCTGGATTCCGGCGATGTAAACGATCTCTTGAGTGGGTTGACAGCGTCGCAATCACAGCCCAATGTTGTAACCAGTTGGTTATTTAGCGCCACCAAGAGCGCTGACCAGACAGGTTTCGGGATGGTGTGACGCCACCCCGATGGAGAGGACGGGAGGATCTCATGGGTATGTCACTCGACAGACGTCAATTCTTGCTGGGCTCGACGGCCCTGCTCGGCGCCGCCGCGCTGTCGCCGGCCGCGGCACTGGCGCAGGAGAACCGGTTGCGGCTGCTGTTCTGGGGTGGCCAGGCGCGCGCCGACCGCACCTACGCGGCGACAGACCTCTACTCGGCCGCCAACCCCGGCACCGCCTTCGACGGCGAATTCATGGCGTTCTCGGACTACTGGACGAAGCTGGGCACCCAGGTTGCCGGCGGCAACGCGCCCGACATCATCCAGATGGACTACCGCTACATCGTCGAATACGCGAACCGCAACGCCATCGCCCCGCTCGACGACTTCGTCGGCAAGGAGATGGACCTGTCGGATTTCGACCAGGACCAGCTCGACGGCGGCAAGGTCAACGGCAAGCTCTACGGCATCAGCCTGGGCGCCAACTCGGTGGCCACCATCGTCAACAAGGCGGCGTTCGAGGAAGCGGGCGTGGAAGTGCCCGGCCAGGACCTGTCCTACGAGGACCTGCCGGCGCTGGCCGAGAAGTTCAACTCGGGCAACAAGCGCGCGGGCATGAAGCTGTGGTCGGATAACTCGGGCGTCGAGCCCGCGCTCGACAACTGGCTGCGTTCGAAGGGCAAGGGCCTCTACGGCGCCGACGGCAAGCCGCTGTTCGACGAGAACGACCTGGTCGAGTGGTTCAAGCTCTGGGCGGACCTGCGCGCCGCGGGCGTCACCGTGTCGCCGGACGATCAGGCGCTCGATGCGACCGACGCGATCGAGAACACCATGGTGACGCTGGGCAAGGCGGCGACGACGGCCGCCAACTCCAACCAGCTGGTGGCGTTCCAGGCGGTCAATAAGGACCCGCTGACCATGATCCACTACCCGCGCTACAAGCCGGGTGCGACGGGAGGCCACTACCGGAAGCCCTCGATGTTCTTCTCGCTCGGCGCGACCAGCCAGAAGCTTTCGGACGGGGCGAAGTTCATCAACTTCTTCATCTCCGACCCCGAAGCCACCAAGGCGCTCGGCGTCGAGCGCGGCATCCCCTGCAAGGCCTCGACCCGTGCGAACATCGAGCCGACGCTCGACGCGCAGAGCCAGATCGCGCTCAACTTCGTGTCGAACCTCGGCGACCTGCTCGGGCCGCTGCCGCCCTCCCCGCCCGCCAACGCAGGCGAGATCAACAAGGCGCTGAAGACCAAGAGCCAGGAAGTGGCTTTCGGTGCGCAGTCGCCTGAGGAAGCCGGCCCGGCCTTCTTCAAGGACGTGAACGACATCCTCGCCCGCGCAGGCTGATCGAACAATGACCGCGCGCTCTGCCGCCGACTACCGCGACACGGAGCGCGCGGTCACGCCTTCCGTCTGGTCCCGCATCTGGAGCCAGAACGCCCCGGGCTACCTGTTCCTCTTGCCCTGGTTCATCGGCTTCTTCGGCCTGACGCTGGGACCGATGATCTCCTCGCACTACCTGAGTTTC
>JAEYTN010000472.1 GCA_023433985.1 Pseudomonadota bacterium
GCTCAGGCTGATGGCAGGCCTCGAGGACATCACCTCAGGCGAGATGACTTTCGACGGGCAGCTGGTGAACGCGCTGGCGCCCTCCAAGCGCGGCATCGCCATGGTGTTCCAGAGCTATGCGCTCTACCCGCACATGACGGTGTACGAGAACATGGCGTTCGGCATGCAGCTCGCCAAGCAGGGCAAGGAAGCGATCCGGCAGCGCGTCGAGAAGGCTGCCGAGATGCTGCAGATCACGCCGTACCTGGGCCGCCTGCCCAAGCAGCTTTCGGGCGGGCAGCGGCAGCGCGTCGCCATCGGCCGCGCCATCGTGCGCGACCCCAAGGTGTTCCTGTTCGACGAGCCGCTCTCGAACCTCGATGCGGCGCTACGCGTCGCCACCCGGCTCGAGATCGCCAAGCTCCATCACCAGATGACCGGCTCGACCATGATCTACGTGACGCACGACCAGGTGGAGGCGATGACGCTCGCCGACCGCATCTGCGTGCTGCGCGACGGGCTGGTAGAGCAGGTGGGCACGCCGCTTGAGCTCTACGAGAATCCGCAATCGGTGTTTGTGGCCGGGTTCATCGGCTCGCCGAAGATGAATTTCCTCAACGGCGAGATCGCCTCGAAGTTCGGGGCGAACACGATCGGCATCCGCTCGGAGCACATCGAGGTCGCCGACCGCGACGGCTCGTGGAAGGGCAAGGTGGTGCACTCCGAGAACCTGGGTTCCGACAGCTATGTCTATGTCGACATCGGCGGCGAGGAACCGATCATCGTGCGGCAGGAGGGCACCAGCCGGCACACTCCGGACGAGGTGATTTCGATCGCTCCGATCCCGACCAAGATCCATCGCTTCGACAAGGCCGGAAAACCCATGGCCCACTAGGCGAAAATCCGCCTCGGGCAGCCGATTTTCGCCGCACTTGGCTGGCAAGTGCGGCGCGCCTGCCAAGCAGACATCCAGACCCCTCAGGCCGGCGCCGAACGTCCGGCCTTTTCCACGAATGGCATTTCCCGTTCCTTCGGGACGGCAGAGTGCCCAGAACTTTCAAGTGTCGCGTTTTCAGCCTGCAACCTTCCTGAAAACGCCTAGCCAAGGAGTGCCCAAGATGCCGATCAGAGCCACAGTGTGGGGCGAGAACGTCCACGAACAAAAGAACGAGTTCGTTCGCCAGAACTACCCGATCGGCATGCACGGCCAGATCGCCAAGCTGCTCGGCGAGGACAGCAACATCGTCGCCTCGACGGTGACCCTGCAGGATCCCGAGCACGGCATGACCGAGAAGAAGCTCGACGAAACCGACGTGCTGCTCTGGTGGGGCCATGCGGCGCACAAGGACGTCGACGATGCCATCGTCGAGCGCGTGGTCGAGCGCGTGTGGCAGGGCATGGGGCTGATCGTGCTCCACTCGGGGCACCACTCGAAGGTGTTCAAGCGCCTGATGGGCACGCCGGCGAACCTCCATTGGCGCGAGGCGGGCGAGCGCGAGCGCATCTGGGTGGTGAACCCGGGCCACCCGATCGCCAGGGGCCTGCCGGAATATTTCGAGCTCGAGAACGAGGAAATGTACGGCGAGCCCTTCACCGTGCCGGAGCCGCTCGAGACGGTGTTCGTGTCGTGGTTCCAGGGCGGCGAAGTGTTCCGTTCGGGCCTCACCTATCGCCGCGGCGCGGGCAACATCTTCTACTTCCGCCCCGGGCACGAGACCTACCCGACCTACCATGACAAGACGGTGGGCCAGGTGCTGCGCAACGCGGTGAACTGGGCATTCAACCAGAACCGCTACGAGAGCCTGATGAAGGCCCCGAACCACCCGGTGGACAAGGCGCTCGAGAAGATCGAAGAGCGCGGCGCCAAGCTGACCCACCACCCGAAGTAAGGTTCTTCCGCGTGCGCCTGCTGGTCGTTGGAACGGGCAACATGGCCGGGCTGCAGGTGCAGCGCGGCTGGAGCAAGATCGAGGGCGTCGAGCTGGTCGGCGCCGTCGATCCGGTGCCGGCGAACCTCGAGGCGTTCGCCACAAGCTACGGCGTGCCGAAGACCTTCGGCACGCTGGAAGAAGCAATCGCCTGGGGCGAGTTCGACGCCGCGACCGTGGTGGCGTCGGATGCCTGGCACCATCCGCTGGTGATGCAACTGATCGGGGCCGGCAAGCCGATCTTCTGCGAGAAGCCGCTCGCCACCAACCACGCCTTGGCGGTGGAAATGGTGGAGGCGGTGGAAGCCGCGGGGCTGATCAACATGGTCAACCTCACCTACCGGAACGTCGCCGAGCTGCACAAGGCGCGCCAGATCATCGCTTCGGGCGAGATCGGCGAGGTAAAGCACCTCGAGGCGAGCTACCTGCAGCACTGGCTGGCGCAGCGCGACTTCGCCGACGAGGCGAGCCTGTCGGGCCGCTGGCTGTGGCGGCTTTCCAGGGGGCATGGCTCGAACGGGACGCTGGGCGATATCGGCATCCACATCCTCGACTTCACCACCTTTGCGGCAGGACAGCCGATCGTTGCGATGAACTGCCGGCTACAGACCTTCCGCAAGGTGGATGGCGACCGGATCGGCGAGTACGTGCTCGATGCCAATGACAGCTTCATCATCTCGGCCGAGTTCGGCAATGGGGCGATCGGCACGATCCACTCGTCGCGCTGGGCCTCGGGGCACTCGAACGACCAGCGGCTCAGGGTGTACGGCAACCGCGGCGGGCTGGAGCTCAGCCACGGGCACTGGGGCTCGCTGTTGCGGGTTTGCGCCGGTGCGGACGTCGCGACTTCGACCTGGCGCGAGGTGGTGGCCGAGCCGGTGAAGACCAATTATGAGCGGTTCGCGGATGCGGTGCGCGCGGGCCGGCAGGACACTTCCAACCCGGTGCCGGATTTCAGGCACGCGGCGGAACTGCAGAAGGTGCTGGACCTGGCGCTGGTCGCCGATCTCGACCGCAAGGAACACAAGGTTTAGTCGCGGCGCGCGACAGAAGGACAGGATTTCGAAATGCGCATGCTCATTCTGGGTACCGGCGGCATGGCCAAGAACCACGCCAAGCACTTCGCGGCCATCGACGGGGTGGAGGTGGTGGGTGGCGTCGACGTCGACCCCAACCGGCTCGACGCGTTCAAGGCGGTCCACAACATTCCGCACGGCTTCGCGTCGCTCGATGCGGCGATCCAGTGGGGCGAGTTCGATGCGGTGGCGAACGTGACGCCGGACTCGATCCACCACGCGACCTCGATCGCGGCGCTCAAGGCCGGCAAGCACGTGTTCTGCGAGAAGCCGCTCGCCACCGACGCGATCAAGGCGTTCGAAATGGTGGAAGTGGCGGAGGCCTCGGGGCTGATCAACATGGTCAACCTCACC
>JAEYTN010000507.1 GCA_023433985.1 Pseudomonadota bacterium
ATGCGGATCGAGGACGGCTACGCGGTGCCATCGGACGCGCCGGGACTGGGGATTGCGTGGGACTTCGCGGCGATCGGGCGGATGGCGCTGGAGGGGAGTGCGGTTTCGGTTGGATGAGGGCGCCGGACGCCCCCTCCACCAGCCTTCGGCTGGTCCCCCTCCCCCGCTAGAGCGGTGGAGGATCACCGAGGGACTCGGTGTCTGATGCGTCTCAGATGAACATGCCCAGGTGGCGTTGCAGGGCGGCGTTGAAGTGGGCGACGAGGGCCGACTCGGCGCGGTCGGGGTCGCGGGCGGCGCAGGCGTCGATGATCTCGAGGTGCTCCTTGATGGAGCGCTGGGCGAGCGGGACGGTGAGCTTGCGGTCGAGGCGGACGAGGCGCAGGTAGGTGTGCATGCGCTTGTAGCTGACGTCGATCAGCGGGTTGCGCAGAATCTCTATGACAGAGTTGTGGAGCAGGGTTTCGAGCGCCTCGAGCTCGGCCATGGCTTCCTTGGTGAGGCCGTTCCTGTCGATCTCGGCACTGACGGCGCGGTGGCGGTCGCCCAGCTGGCGGATCAGTTCCTCCTCGCCCCATTCGGCGAAGTTGCGGACGGCGGCGCGCTCGATGATGGTGCGGAACTGGTAGGTAGACTTGGTCAGTTCCATCCCCGGCTTCACGAACTGGATGCCGGAGCGCGGGTGGATGGTGAGGATGCCCTCGACTTCGAGCGTGCGCAGCGCATCGCGTAGCGGCGCGACGGGGATGCCGAGCAGCTTCACCAGGTCGTTCTGCGACACGAAGGCGCCCGCGGGCAGCCGCCTGTCGAACAGGTTTTCGAGGATTCGCGTGTAGGCGAGGTCGCTCAGGCGCCCGCCCGTGGGCTGCGCCTCCGTCAAAACCTCTGATGCGTCCCTTCGGGCCACTTGTGCGTCCGCCGTCATTGGTCTATTACCGCCCTACGCTGATATATCAGTCTCACTAGTTAGTCGATCAGAGATTGCCGCCTATGCGCATTTCCGAGTTCCGCATTACCCGATTCCAGTTTGCCCGCGACCGGGTGATCGGCGACAGCCAGGTTCGCATCGATGATGTGAACATAGCGGCGCTTGAACTGATTGCCGATACCGGCGCGGTCGGGCTCGGGTTTATCCAGTCCTTGTTTCATCCGCTGCCGGAGCAGGCGGAAATCGAGCGGGTATTCCAGCTCGAGGCGTGGCCCGGGCTCGAGGGGCAGCCGCCCGCAGCGTTGGTGCATCGCGTCGGCCGGCCGCGCGGCGGCAACCAGCGCGCCTACGGGCTGCCGTTCCACGAGGCGCTGCAGGTGGCGCTGTGGGACCTCGCGGCCAAGGAAGTGAACCTGCCGCTGCACAAGCTGCTCGGCAGCCGCCGCGACAGGGTCGAGGCCTATGCGTCGGGCCTCGATTTCCACCTGAGCGACGAAGAGTTTGCTCGGTTCTTCGGCCATGCGGACTCCCTCGGCTACCGCGCCTTCAAGATCAAGGTCGGGCACCCCGATTTCGACTGGGACCTGAACCGCCTGAAGATCCTCAAGGAAGTCGTCCGCAAGGACGCGGTAGTGATGATCGATGCGAACGAGGGCTGGGGCGCCAAGGAAGCGCTGGTGAAGCTCACGGCCATCCGCGACGCCGGCTACGAGCTGCTCTGGGTCGAGGATCCGATCCTGCGCAACGACTATGTCGGGCTCAGGATGCTCAAGGACGCGGCCAACTGGACGCTGATCAACTCGGGCGAGTATCTCGACGCCAGCGGCAAGCGCCTGCTGATGGAAGAGGAGGCGACCGATATCCTCAACGTTCACGGGCAGGTGACGGACGTGATGCGGATCGGCTGGCTCGCCGCCGACAAGGGCATCCCGGTCAGCCTCGGCAACACGTTCCTCGAGGTCGGCATCCACGCCGCCTGCGCGCTGCCGGAAGTGCAGTGGCTGGAATACTCGTTCCAGAACTTCGACCATCTCGTCGACCAGCCGGTCGAGATCCGGGATGGCTGGGCCTATGCGCCCGACCGGCCGGGGCATGGCCTCGTGCTCAACGAAACCGCCCGCCGCGAGTGGGCGCGGCCGAATGTGCTGCCGCGCTCGGAACTCGGGGCCGCTCCGTTCAACCCGCGCGTGCGCGCGGACTGACTACTGGACTACTGAAGACAACGTCATCCCAAGGGAGGGGACACAATGAATCTTCTGAGGACCTCTGTTGCGCTTTCGGCCATGCTGGTCGCCGGCGCTGCCCTGGCCCAGGACGGTGCCATCACCGTGTGGGCCGACGCGACCCGCCAGCCGGCGGTCGAGGCGTTCATCGCCGCCCATCCGGAAGTGCCGGTGAACCTCGTGCTCGACGACGGTTCGTCGGGTGCCTCGGGCACGTTCCAGACCAAGATCAGCCTGGCCGACCAGGCCGGCGAGGGCTGGCCGGACGTGGTGTTTTCGACCCAGAACAACGACGCCGCCTGGGCCGCGCGCGAGACCAATGGCCAGCAGGCCTTCGCGCAGGTGCTGAACGAGGGCTTCCTCGACGAGGAATTCCTCGCCGGCTTCACGCCGGGCGCGCTCGACCCGGTGACGGTCGACGGCAAGGTCTACGGCCTCCGCAACGACCTGGCGCCGGTGCTGTTCTGGTACAACAAGACGCTGCTCGACGGGTTCGGCTATGCCGCCCCGACCACCTGGGAAGAGTACCAGGCGCTGGGCGACAAGCT
>JAEYTN010000596.1 GCA_023433985.1 Pseudomonadota bacterium
GATCCATCCTCCTCAAAAGGTTCTCGAGGTCGTCGAAGCGGCTCTCCCAAAAGCCGGTCATCTCTTCGGTCCAGTCGAGCAACGGCTTCAGCGCCTGGATCCGCGCCGAGTAACGCGTCTCGCGTCCCTCGTGCCGCCCGCTCACCAGCCCCGCCTCCCTGAGCACGCCCAGGTGCTTGGAGACCACCGGTTGCGATACCCCGGCTTTCGCCGTCAGCGCCGCGACCGTCAGCTCGCCCTCACGGCAAAGCCGCTCGAACAATCCTCGCCGGGTGGGGTCGGAAAGCGACCTGAACAAGAGATCCTGTGCCTCGGCCTTCATAATCCATATCCCACTGGCTATGGATTAATTCATAGCCGATCAGCTATTGATGTCAACCGCGTTCTGCGTCTTGCAAGGATGTCGCGCGACTTGCCTACGTTTCGACAGGGGCCGCGCAACGACGAATACACGGCATCATGGAGCACGCCAGCTCAGCTGGCCGCCCCTGCCCCACCCAATCGAAGCGAACCGTCGCGACTAGACGATGCCGTACTGGCCGTGGCTCAGCGCCCGCTCGATGCCCCGCAGCTCGGCCAGCCCCTTGAGCCGCCCGATCGTCGGATAGCCCGGCTGCGCCCGGCGCTGCAGATCGTCGAGAATGTCCTGCCCATGGTCGGGCCGCATCGGAATCTGGTGGTCCTTGCGGCCCTGCTGGCGGCGCCGCGATTCCTCGGTGAGGATCGCCGCGATCAGCGCCACCATGTCCGTGTCGCCGCCCAGGTGCTCGGCCTCGTAGAACGACCCGGCGATCTCCTTGCCGTCGCGCTTGACGTTCCTCAGGTGCAGGAAATGCACCTTGGCGCCGAACTCGCTCATGATCGCCGGCAACTCGTTGTCGGGCCGCGCCCCGAGCGAACCCGAGCACAGCGTCATGCCGTTGGCGGGGCTATCCACCGCGTTCAGCACCTTCCGGTAGTCGGCGGCCGTCGACATGATGCGCGGCAGGCCGAGCAGCGCGAAGGGCGGATCGTCCGGGTGGCAGCACATCCGCACGCCGACTTCCTCGGCCACAGGGATGATCTCCGACAGGAAGTCGATGAAATGCTGCCGGAGCTGCTCGGGCGAGATATGCCCGTACTCGCTGAGATGTGCCCGCACGTCGTCGAGCGACATGCTCTCGGTAGAACCCGGCAGCCCCATCGTCACGTTGCGCGCCAGCGCCCGCTGCGCGCCTTCGTCCATGCGCGAGAAGCGTCGCTCGGCTTCGTCGACGACCTCGGCCGAGTAGTCGTGGATCGCAGCGTTGCGCTGCAGGATGTGGATGTCGAACGCCGCGAAGTCGTTGATATCGAAGCGCATGCAGGTGCCGCCATGGCTCACCTGGTAACGCAGGTCCGTGCGCGTCCAGTCGAGCACCGGCATGAAGTTGTAGCAAACCACCTCGAGCCCGGCCTTGGCGACGTTGCGCAGGCTCTGCTTGTAGTTTTCGACGTGCTGCCGCCAGTCGCCCTTCTGCTTCTTGATGTCCTCGCTGACCGGCAGGCTTTCGATCACCTCCCACTCGATGCCCGAGGCGGCGCCGTCCGAGCGGACGCGGATTTCCGCCTGGCGGTTGGCGATCTCCTCGGGCGACCACACGACCCCATTGGGTACGTGGTGCAGCGCGGTCACGACCCCGCGCGCTCCCGCCTGCACGATGTCGTCGATCTTGGCGAGATCCTTGGGCCCAAACCAGCGCCAGGTGTGCCGCATCTTCTCCTCCGAGTGCGCCTATCGGGCGGTGCTAGTAGCCGGCCCGGAATGTGTCAACTCGACACCGAGTCGAGCCACTCCGCATACTCGGCTTCGTGCCTGCCGTCGAAGTTCTCCATGCCGCGCTTGGTGAGCAGTCCCCGCCGCGGCGGTATCCAGGACGTGATCCGCCCCCTCGGCATCTCGCGCCAGTTGATGTTCACAGCCGCAAAGCGCGGGAAGAACTCCAGTTCATCATACGGCAGGTGGTCATGAATCCACCACGCCAGCGCCTCCCACCGCCCCGTTGCCTCGTAGTACGGGATGAAGGCATGAACCACGACGCAGGCCGTGGCCCCCATGCCGCCCCGCGCGTCGCGCCGGTCCCAGATATGGCCGCCATAGTTGGTCTCGTTGCGCCCGCAGTTCAGGTTGTTCTTGTTGCCGAAGTCGTTGACCGCTGCCGAGCGGAAGGCCGACCGGATCGATATCCGCCCATCAGCGGCTCCAGCATTTCCTCACAAAGTCTCGTCCCGGCGGCTATCGCGAGGTCGGGGTCATCTGGTATATTGGGGATCGCGTAGTATTGCGAAATCTCCGAGTGGAGAAAATCGCGAAAAAAGAAGTTCTGGCTGAGCCGAACCCGGCCAAGCTCTTCCAGCGCCTTCATACTTTGCGGTTTCCGCATCGTTCAGAATCCGTTCAGCTTCGTTCAGAATTTGCCGTTCCTGCCCTGCCCTGCCCGGCCGGCAGAAACCATTCAGCTTGATGCCCGGATTGCGGCAACCCGGAACTGACCGGACTGTCGACGGCAGGCAGGCGGTCTGCTCTAGTGATCCTCCGGAGATTCCGGGGTTCCCGCATGCTGCTCGAGGTCATCTTCTACATCGCCATCACCGCCGAGGCGATGACCGCCGCCCTTGCGGCGGGACGGCGCAACATGGATTGGTTCGGTGTCTGCGTGCTGGCCTGCGTCACCGCCCTGGGCGGCGGCACCTTCCGCGATGTCGTGCTCGGCCACTACCCCCTGACCTGGGTCGCAAACCCCTGGCTGCTGCTGGTCTGCTGCGCCGCCGCCTTCGTCACCATCGCCCTCGCCCGCTTCATGGCCGCGCTGCGCTGGCCCTTCCTGCTCCTCGACGCCTTGGGGC
>JAEYTN010000616.1 GCA_023433985.1 Pseudomonadota bacterium
CCGTAGATCGAGACGATCGACGGGCCGACGGAGGCCACCGGCACGCCGGCCAGCAGCTCGATCGAGTATTTGAGGAACGCCGAGGCGTGGTCCGACGAGCCGCGGGCGATGGTGACGACGGCCGCCGGGTCGCGCTCGCGCAGGGCGGCGCCGGCCGCGACCAAGTCGGCCTTGCCCTCGCTGAGGAGCCGGGACACCGCCAGCGGGATCTCCTCGATCTCCTGCCGCATGTGGGTGGCGTTCTGGGTGGTCATGTGCGCGCTCCTTCACCGACGCGGAGTTCAGCGACGAAATCATAGGTGTCGCCACGATAGACCGAGCGTGTGAACTCCACGACACGTCCGGTTGGGAGGTAGCCGACGCGCTCGATGTGCAGGGCAGCGGCGCCGGTGGAAATCTCGAGCAGCTTGGCATCCGCTTCGCCCAGGTTGGCGGCGCGGATGCGCTGGATGGCACGGACCGGGCGATTGCCGGTGCGGTCGAGCGCCGCGTAAAGCGAATCCGCCACCTGCGCCGGATCGGGCAGCACGGCGGTGGAGATGCTGGCGCGCTCGATTGCGAGCGGGGTGTCGCCGGAAATGCGAAGCCGCGCGATGCGGGCGACGCGTTCGCCGGGCGACAGGCCGAGCGCCATGGTCTCCTCGGGCGACGGATCGTAGAGGCCGCGGTCGAGGAAGGTCGAACGGAGCGGCAGGCCGCGCCGCGCCATGTCCTCGGCGAAGCTGGTGAGCTGCCCCAGCGACTGCTCCACCCGGTGCGGCTGCGGCGCGACGAACGTGCCCGAGCCGTGGCGCTGCACCAGAACGCCCTCGTGCACCAGCTGCTGTACCGCCTTGCGGACGGTGACGCGGGAGACGTCGACGCGCGTGGCGAGGTCGCGCTCGGAGGGGAGCGCATCGCCCGGCTCGATGGCGCCGCGCGCCACAGCGTCCTCGATCCAGCGCTTCAGCTGCAGATAGAGCGGGCCGCCTTGCGGCAGGATGACGGGGTCGGGGCCGAACAATGCGGCCTGCGAGGCAGCCATGGATGACCTTCGATCGCTTCGGACGGCATAATACCACTTCAAGACCATTGGCCAAGACCAAATGCGTCGAGAAGCCAGTGGTATTTCTTTGGCATTGTCGGTTTCCCCCTCCCTGCCTCTTGCCATCCCGGCGCGCGCACGGCAGTTCAAGGGAAGGGAAATCAGGAGCTTCGAGATGACGGTACGCGTGCTGGTTGCAGGCCTCGGCAACATGGGGCGGAGCCATTCGCTCGCCTATCACCGGCATCCGGGGTTCGAGATCGTCGGGCTGGTGAACCGCAGCCCGCGCGAGCTGCCCGAGGAACTCGCCGGCTATGCCATCCGGCCCGACTACGAGACGGCGCTGCGCGAGCTGAAGCCGGACCTCGTTTCCATCAACACCTACTCGGACAGCCATGCCGACTACGCCGTCATGGCCATCGAGCAGGGCGCGCACGTCTTCATCGAGAAGCCGCTGGCAACCACCGTCGCCGATGCCGAGCGCGTCGTAGCGGCGGCGAAGGCCAACGGGCGGAAGCTGGTGGTCGGCTACATCCTCCGCCACCACCCGAGCTGGGTGCGTTTCATCGAGGAGGCGCGCAAGCTCGGCGGGCCCTACGCCTTCCGTCTCAACCTCAACCAGCAGTCGAGCGGGCTCACCTGGGCCACGCACAAGCAGCTGATGCAGACCACCTCGCCCATCGTCGACTGCGGCGTGCACTATGTCGATGTGATGTGCCAGATCACCGACTCGTTGCCGGTTGAAGTGCGCGGCATGGGCGTGCGCCTCAGCGACGAGATCGCGCCCGACATGTACAATTATGGCGCGCTGCAGGTGCTGTTCGCCGATGGCTCGGTGGGCTGGTACGAGGCGGCGTGGGGGCCGATGATTTCCGAGACCGCCTTCTTCGTGAAGGACGTGATGAGCCCCAGGGGCTCGGTTTCGATCGTGCAGGACCCCGGCGCCAAGTCGGACTCGCACGAGGTGCACAGCCGCACCGACACCATCAAGGTGCACCGCGCCGAGGTGCGGCCCGACGGCACGTTCGCGCGTCCCGACGAGCTGATCTCGACCAGCGGCGAGCCGGGGCACGATGCGCTTTGCGCCCGCGAGCAGGACTATGTGTACCGGGCGATCACCGAGGATATCGACCTCACCCGACACATGTCGGACGCGGTGCAGTCGCTGCGCGTGTGCCTCGCCGCGGACGAGAGCGTGCGGACGGGCATGCCGGTACGCCTCGCCTGACCCGTTCGCCATCAATGTGGTCTTGCGGCAACATGACCATGGCGAAGTGGCGGCGAAAGGTTGCCGTATGCGTCAGGTCAACGATATTGACCCATACGTCCGACCCTGGGTCGGTCGACTGATACAGTTTGGAGACTCCCTATGCTTCGCAAGCTCGCCCTTGCCGCCGCTGCCTTTGCGGTGACCGGCTCGGCCGCCATGGCCGCCGACCTCATCTACGCGCCCGAGACCCCTGCCCCGATCGTCGAGTCGGCCAATGTGGGTTTTGAAGGGCTCTATGCCGGTGTGCAGCTGGGCGGCCTGTTCATCGAGGACGCCGACACCCAGGCGCTCGTCGGTGGCGTGGTCGGCTACAACTTCACCGCCGATCCGCTGCTGCTCGGCGTCGAGCTGCAGGGCAACTACTACTTCGAGAACGACGACTTCCTGGCCAACGGCGAGCTGCTCGCCCTCGGCAAGCTCGGCTTCGTCGCCACCGAGAACCTCGCCCTCTACGCCACCGCCGGCGTGGGCTACGTCTGGGAAGACGAGGGTGACGATTTCTCCGAGTACGTCCTGGGCCTCGGCGCCGAGTTCCTCGTCACCGAGGACATGAGCGTCCGTGCCGACGTGCTGGCCGTCGAGTTCGACGACACCAACGACGAGTTCGACGCGGCGCGCGCCACCGTCGGCGTGCTCTGGCACTTCTGATCGGCTCGACCGATACTGTCTTGAACGGGGCGCCCAGTGCGCCCCGTTTGCTTTTACGGACGGCGGCGGAACGCAGGATGATGCGTCCCGTTGTGGGCGAGAACCCAGCCGGAGTCTTCGCCATGCGCGTGCTGCCTGCCCTCGCCCTGTTCGTGACGCTTGCCGCCGCGACGTCTGCCGTGGCGCAAAGCTGGGAGCGGTACGTCGACGAGCAGCTCGGTTTCTCGATCAGCCTGCCGACCGAACGCTTCACCGCCGCCACGGAGAGCGAGGGGCGGCTGACACTCAGCGACGCAACCGGCACGGCGCAGCTCGACGTGTTCGGGGTGCAGAACCCGGAAGCGCTGAGCGTCGCCGAGTTCCAGGCGATGATGGAAGAGGCCGACCCCAACCGCCGCATCACCTATCGGGCGGCCGGGCAGAGCTGGTTCGTGCTGTCGGGGTACCTCGACGGCGAAGCGGAGCCCACGATCTTCTACGCCAAGTTCATGCTGAACCGCTCCGGCACCGCGCTTTCGGCGTTCGAGATCAGCTACCCCCGTGCGCAGAAGGCCGCGTTCGACCCGCTGGTCGAGCGGATCGAGGACAGTCTGCGCG
>JAEYTN010000105.1 GCA_023433985.1 Pseudomonadota bacterium
CCGTCACGTTGGGCGGATGCGGCACGAGGCGGCTGAGAATGCCGATTGCGATAAGGCCGAGAGCCAGCCGTTCGCTATTGGTCACGCCATTTCTCCTGTGTCTTTAGTGTCCGTCCCCGCGGCGCCCGGGTCAACCGCTCAGTAAGTCTGCCGCAGGTGGCCGACCTTCAGGCTTGCTGCCAGCGCCTCCGGCGCTGCCGTCGCACCCAGCCGTGGGGTGAAGGTCAGGCGCGCCTCGCGGCCCGGCAGTAGGGTCAGCGCGTTGTCGGAGAAGTAGCCGGGCACGTCCACCGAGGCGGTGACGAACAGCGCCGGCGTGTCGGTGGCGAGCACCAGGTCGGCGCCGTCCCAGCGGGCCGAGACATTGGCTTCGCCGATCTCGTAGGCCTTGTAGGGCTTGGGGAAGTAGTCGTTTTCGCCCAGCGGCCTGCCGTCCTCGCCGGTCCAGCTGAAGAACAGGAACTCGTTCGGCCCCAGGTCATCGAGGGCGATGCGGGTGGCGACCACCGCCTTGTCGGGGTTGGTCATCACGTTGGCGGTGGCGATGACGCGGGTGCCGCCATCGGCATCCACGGCCTGCACTTCGAGCTCGATGGCGGCCTTGCCGGCAGTGTCGTTGATAGCCTTGAGGATCAACTGGTCGCCGTCGGGCACGGCCACGACGTTGAGCGGCAGGAAGAAGCGCTTCGCCATGTAGTGCAGCAGCTTCCACTGCCCGCCGTAGTCGAGGCTGGCCCAGCTGGCCACCGGATAGGTGTCGTTGATCTGCCAGTAGAGCGTGCCCATGCAGCGCGGCTTGGTGGAGCGCCAGTATTCGATGGCGGTCTTGATGGCGAGGCCCTGCTGGATCTGCGAGAGGAACACCATCTTCTCGAAGTTCGACGGGAAGCGGAAATAGCGCGTCATCGTCTCGAGGATGCGAGCATTGCCGCCGGTGTTGCGCTGGTGGCTCTCCATCACCGGCGAGGACGGGTTCATGTCCTTCTCGTCGGCGAAGGTGCGGGCGACGTTCATCGAGGTGAAGCTCTGGAAGCCGAACTCGGAGGCGAAGCGCGGGTTCACGTCGCGATAGGCCGAGAAGTCCTTGGCCTCGTGCCAGACGCTCCAGTAGTGCGTGTCGCCGCGTGTATCTGCATGCCAGCCGTCGGAGAAATCGAGGTAGCCCATCGAGGGCGAGCTTGGCCAGAAGCGACGGCCGGGGTCCTCGTCCTCGACGATGTTGCCGAGCATCGAGTTGAGGCGGTCGTAGTTGGCTACATAGCGCTCGGGATTGGCCTTGGTCTCCGGGTACCAGGTGAGCGAGCCGATCACCTCGTTGTCGCCGCACCAGAGCGCAATCGAGGCATGGTGCTGCAGGCGGCGGATCTGCTGGGTGATCTCCACCCGGACGTCGGCGAGGAACTCGCGATTGGAAGGGTAGCTCATGCAGGCGAACATGAAATCGTGCCAGATGAGCAGCCCGAGCTCGTCACACATTTCATAGAAATAGTCCGGCTCGTACTGCCCACCGCCCCAGATGCGGAGCATGTTCATGTTCACGGCCTTGGCGCTCTCGAGCAGGTCGCGGACGACTTCAGGCGTGATGCGCGAGGGGATGGCGTCGGCCGGGATCCAGTTGGCGCCGAACATCGAGATGTCGCGACCGTTCACCCGCACCTTGAAGGTGTGATCGATCTCATCGGGCTCGACCACCCACTCGAGCGTGCGGAGGCCGAGCTTGCGAGTGGTCCGCTCACCATCGAGCGTGGTCCAGAGTTCGTAGAGCGGCTGCTCGCCGTGGCCGCTCGGCCACCAGAGTTTCGGGTTCTTGATCGTGACGTTGTGGACGAAGGTGTTTTCACCCGGGCGTACCACCACCTTGTCGGCGAGCTTCTGGCCGTCGATCTCGTGGGTGAGTTCGGCCGAACCCTCGGCGAAGGCGAAAACGCGAGTCGTGATCGAGAGTTCGACCGATTTCTTCCCATGCGACTGCTCGACGGTGACGCTTTCCTGCCGGGCGAGGCGCGACTTGCGAATGGCCATGCGGCCATAAACGCCGGAGGGCATCAGGCAGATGCCCCAATCCCAGCCGGCATGGCAGGCGGTCTTGCGCACGAAGTTGAGATGCACGCCGGGCAGGCCGTTGCTCTGGTAGTTCTTGGTGAACGGAATGGGGAAGGGATGCGCGTCGGCGCGGGCCTTGGCAACGTCCTTGGTGACGGCGAACTCGAGCCCCAGCGTATTGGTGCCCGCCTTCACCTTGCCGGTAACGTCGATGTCGTAGCGGATGAACTGGTTCTGCGTTTCGGCGATCGCCTCGCCGTTGAGGAAGACGGTGGCGATGGTGTCGACGTTCTCGAGCGTCAGCGTCAGGTAGCCGTCGATATCGGCCGGGGTCGCCTCGAACTTTCGCTCCATGTGCCAGGGGGTGTCGTGCACCCACATGACGCGGGTCTCGTTGTCGGCAAAGTAGGGGTCGGGGATTTCACCGGCGGCAAGCAGCGCGGCGTGGACATCGCCGGGCAGCGTGATCGGGGCTTTCACCTTCACCTTGGGCGAAGTGAGCCGGAACTCCCCGGCGAGGCTCAGCTCGCTGAAGGTGGCGGCGGTCGCCGTGGTGCTCGCACTGGCCATGAACTCTCTCCGATCGGTATTGAGCGCTGCCGCCGACGCGCGGGAGCGGCGCGGTTTTATCGTTCATACGCCGCGCTGCCAAGGCGGGGCGTGTGCCGGAGGGCCCGCTGGCCGGACACCCCTTGACATCCACAGCTAACGTCATTAGCTATGAAGCCTAACGACATTAGCCATTGGAGAACTTCCATGTCTCACACTATCGGGTATCCGCCGCATTCAGTCGTCCGGGCCTTGCGGCTCGAAGGGTTCGTGGCGCTGGCCGCCGCAGTCACCGCCTACTGGTTCCTGGGCGGCAACTGGTGGGTGTTCCCGCTGCTGCTGCTCGCGCCCGACCTCAGCTTCCTCGCCTACTCGGCGGACGAGAAGACCGGCGCCAAGGTCTACAACCTTGCCCACACCTACACAGTGCCGGCAGTGCTCGGGGCCATCGGGTGGTTCGGCGGGATCGGCTGGCTGGTGCCGGTGGCGCTGATCTGGGTTGCTCATATCGGCATGGACCGTGCGCTCGGCTACGGACTCAAGTATCCGGGAAGCTTCAAGGACACCCACCTGGGTTCGATGGGCAGAAGCAAGAAGGCCGAGAAGCTTGCCAACGCCGGCTAAGACATCGGTTGCCGAACTGGTCGGTATCGCTCAGGGCCTCGTCGAGGAGACGGGGCCCGACGCGTTGACGCTCGGCGCCCTGGCGGGCAAGGCCGGGATCAAGGCGCCCTCGCTCTACAAGCATTTTGCCGATCGCTCGGCGGTGCTGAAGGCCGTCGAGATCGCGCTGCTGCACGAACTCGAGGCCCATATCCGCCAGGCGGCGCAGGGAGAGACGCCCAAGGCCCGAATGAAGGCGATGGCGCAAGCCTATCGCACCTGGGCCAAGCGCAAGCCCAACCGCTACCGGGTGATCTATTCGGGCAACGCGTTCATCGACCCGGAGATCCGCGCGGCCTGCCTGTTCGCGGCCCAGCCGCTGTTCGAACAGTTGCGCGCCGCCGGCATTCCGGAGGATCGCATCCTCACCGAGTCCCGCACCATCGCGCCCTTTCTCCACGGCTTCGTGCTGATGGAAGTCGGCAGCGCCTTCAACCTCGGCGGCAACGTCGACGAGGCGTTCGAGACCGCGCTCGAAACGATCCTTCGCGGCATCGACTAGAACCTGTCGAATCCGCCGACGTTCACTCGTCTAGCAGTTGGCGGCGCGGCCGCCCCAACCGAAGGAGTGAGACGATGGGATCGAGCGTACTCTACATGTCGATGTCGGCCGACGGCTTCGTCACCGGGCCGAACGTCCGGCCCGACAACGGCATGGGCGACGGAGGCATGCGCCTCCACGAGTGGGTGTTTCCCGGGCTCGAAGGCGACGACCTCGAAGCTGCAATGGCCCGGCTCACCGGCACAAACAAGCAGGTCTTCGACGAGATGATGTCGACCGGCGCGGTCATCGCCGGCCGGCACACGTTCGAGCCGGCGGGGGGATGGAACGGCGACCATCACGACGGGGTGGAAGTCTACATCCTCAGCCGCCACGAAGCGCCCGACTGGGTGAGGAAGTGGCCCAACGTCCGCTACGTCGACGACCTGAACTACGCCATGCGCGAGGCCAGGGCGGCGGCGGGCGAGCGCAACGTGATGGTGCACGGCGCGGGCGTGCTGGTGCCGATGGCGATCGAGGCCGGCGTCCTCGACGAGCTGATGATCCACCAGGTCCCAGTGCTGCTCGGCGATGGGCGGCGGCTGGTCGAGAGCCCGGGCTTCGGATCGTCCGAGCTCGAACGGGTGCGGGTGCTGCAAGGCGAAGGCGTGACGCATCTGCACTACAGGGTGCGGAAGCAGGCGGCGCACTGAGCGTGCGTGGGCCTGCACCGCGCCGACGGTGAGCGTCAGGCCTACTCCGCCGCTTCGGCGTCGAGGAAGCCGCCGGACTGCCGCGTCCAGAGCTGGGCGTAGTGGCCGCCCAGCGCGAGCAGCTGGGCGTGGGTGCCTTCCTCGACGATGCGGCCCTTATCGAGCACGATCAGCCGGTCCATCTCGGCGATGGTCGAGAGGCGGTGGGCGATGGCCAGCACGGTCTTGCCCTGCATCAGCGTGGTGAGCTGCTCCTGGATGGCGGCTTCGACTTCGGAGTCGAGCGCCGAGGT
>JAEYTN010000106.1 GCA_023433985.1 Pseudomonadota bacterium
ATGGCCGTCATCGTGCTGCTGATCCTGCCGGTGAACCTGCTGCTCGGGCGGCCGATCGTCGAGTCGGTGCTGTTCGCCGCCGCCCTTGCCGTGGGGCTGACGCCGGAGCTTCTTCCCGCGATCGTCACGGTGACGTTGTCGCGCGGCGCACAGCAGTTGGCTCGCTCCAAAGTTCTGGTGCGCCGGCTAGTCGCCATCGAGAACCTCGGCGCCATCGATATCCTTTGCACCGACAAGACGGGCTCCCTGACCGAGGGACGGCTGAAAGTTGCTGCGCTGGTGGACGGCGGCGACGGTTCGACGGTGGGACGCTGGGCGCGGATCAATGCGCAACTCCAGGAGGGCATGGAGAACCCGCTCGATCGCGCCCTGATCGAGGGAACGGCGAGCCCGGACGAACCGGTGCGCAAACTGGGGGAACTGCCCTACGATTTCGAGCGAAAGTGCCTGTCCGTCGGGGTCGAGCTGGCCGGAACCTGCCATCTGGTCTGCAAGGGAGCCGTGCAGCAGGTGCTGGAACGGTGCCGATACATAGACATGGAAGGCGGGCGGGCCGAGCTCGACGCCGGGCGGCTCGAGCGCGAGCAGCAGCGGCTGGCGGATTGGAGCGCCAAGGGGCTGCGGGTGATCGCCGTCGCAGTGGGGCGGATGCAGGGTGGCGAAGCCGTTGGCCGGGAGCAGGAGACCGGTCTCGACCTTGTCGGCTATGTACTGTTCGAGGACCCGGTGAAGCAGGGGGTGATCGAGGTCGTCGCCAAGCTCCGCGAGCATGGAGTGAACCTCAAGATCATCAGCGGCGACAATCGGCACGTCGCCGCCTACGTCGCCGAGGCTGTGGGCCTGCCGCGCAATTCGGTCGTGACCGGCGAGCAGATACGTCGCCTCGGCCGCCGGGCGCTCGCCCGGCGACTGCTCCATACCCACGTCTTCGCGGAGGTCACCCCCGACCAAAAGGAGCGGATCATCGAGGCTTATCGCCGGAGCGGCAGCGTCGTCGGCTATCTTGGGGACGGCATCAACGATGCCCCTGCTCTACGGGCAGCCGACCTTGGGATTTCCGTCGACAACGCCGTTCCCGCCGCCCGCGAGGCGGCCGATGTGGTTCTGCTGGAACGCAACCTGGATGTGCTGCTGGACGGCATCATCATCGGGCGAACGAGTTTCGCGAACACGCTCAAATACGTTTCGATCACCACCAGCGCCAATCTCGGCAACATGGTCAGCATGGCGCTCGCCTCGATGTTCCTGCCCTTCCTGCCGCTCCTGGCCAAGCAGATCCTGATCAACAACTTTCTCTCCGACCTGCCCATGCTGGCGGTCTCGACCGACCGGGTGGATGGAGCAGTGCTGCGCCAGCCCGGCACCTGGGATTTCCGCAAACTGATGCGGTCCATGCTCGCCTTCGGCGCCGTCAGTTCGCTGTTCGACCTCGTTACCTTCGGATTGCTGCTCTGGCTTTTCCGCGAAAGCCCGGCGGGGTTTCAGACGGGGTGGTTTATCGAGTCGCTGCTGACCGAGATCGGCATCATCTTCGTGATGCGCACCCAATTGCCGGCGTTGGCGAGCCGGCCGGGCACAGTATTGGTCGTGATATCGGTGGTGGTGGCGGTAGCCGGCATCGGCATCACCTGGCTGCCCCTGGGACCTGTTACCGGATTTGTGACCCTGCCAGCCGTGGTGATCGCCGGGCTCGTGGTGATCGTCGTCCTCTACTGCTCCGCCTCCGAACTGCTCAAGGGCCGGCTATGGCGGGTCGCAGCCGCAACGCGACCGTCACCGTCTCGCTGACGTCATCCTGCCGGACGCGCTCGAAGCCAAGTCGCTCGGCCAAATCCAGCATGGGACCGTTTTCGCGCAGGATCGTCCCTTCCAGCACGGCGATGTTGTCGGCCCGGGCGTAGTCGATCAGATGTCGCATCAGGGTGGTGCCAAGGCCAATGCCGTGAAGATCGCTACGCACCAGCACGCCGAACTCGGCCCTCTCGTGGTCCGGATCGGAGGCGAAGCGGCAGATGCCGGCGAGTTCACCGCTGTCCTCCACGAGCGCGACGAATGCAATGTCGCGATCATAGTCCAGCTGGCTGAGCCGGATGATGGTCTCCGTCGGAAGTCCCGCGGTGGGGACCAAGAAGCGCAGGCGCAGGTCTTCCGCCGTCACCCTCTCGAGGAAGCGCGGATAGAGCGCGGCATCGGCGGGGCGGATCGGCCTCATGGTAAAGCGGTGCTGCCCACTGACCACCTGCCGGTCCCAGCCCGTGGGATAGGGTCGGACCGTCAACCTGCGGTTAGGCATAGGCTCGTCGAGCCGATCGACCGCGATCTCGATGCGGGCATCGAGCGCGATTATCCCGTTCTCGTCGGCGAGCAGCGGGTTGATGTCGACCGCAACGATGGCGGGTTGGTCGATCGCCAGTTGCGACAGGGACTGCAGTGCCGACACGATGGCGATCCTGTCGGCGGCGGGTCGGTCTCGATAGCCGGCCAGCAGACGCGAAATGCGTGTTGCGTCGATGAGGTCGCCGGCCAGCACATCGTCGAGCGGCACGAGGCCGGTGGCGGTGTCGCGTACCACTTCCACCGAGGTTCCGCCGGCACCGAACAGCACCACCGGGCCGAAGCTCGGGTCGGTCGTCAGGCCAAGCAGCAGTTCGTGGGCGTGCTTGCGCTGCACCATGGGCTGCACGGTGAAGCCATCTAGTTGCAGAAGACCCGCCGCGACAGCCCGGCGGCGAATGGTGGCCGCAGCGGCGATCGCATCCTCGGCAGTACCGATGCCGAGCACTACCCCGCCGATATCGGACTTGTGGCTCATGGTCTTCGAGTACAGCTTCACCACGACAGCGTCGTTCGACTGCAGCAGTAGGGCCGCAT
>JAEYTN010000126.1 GCA_023433985.1 Pseudomonadota bacterium
CTGCGGCCCGAACACCAGGTTCACCGCGGGAGCACGGCGGACGATCTCGTCGCCCTCGGCCTGCGCCACGCAACCGGCGACCCCGATCATCAGGTCGCCGCCGGTCAACCGGCGTTCGTCGCGCATCTCGCGCAGCCGACCGATCTCGGAGAAAACCTTCTCGGAGGCCTTCTCGCGGATGTGGCAGGTATTGAGCACGATGAGATCGGCATCCTCCATCGCCTGCACCGGCTCATATCCGTGCGGCGCCAGGGCATCGGCCATGCGGTCGCTGTCATAGACGTTCATCTGGCACCCGTAGGTCTTGATGAACAGCTTCTTGGGCTGGGGCGCGGGCTCGAAGGTGTCGCTCATGGGCGCGTGAATACACCCAAGCGCCAGGCAATGCTAGAAAGACCAAAACCGCGCCGGAGACCCGCATGACCAGAAACCTCGACACCATCTCCATTCACGGCGGCGAAGGTGCGCGGGCGCTCGGCGAGCCGGTCACGCCAGCGCCGGTGCTTTCCACCACCTACTTCACCCACCCCGACGCCGTCGGCTTCTCCGCCTCCGACCTCAAGGCGGACGCGCCGCACTTCTACACCCGGTGGAGCAACCCGACGCTGGAACTGCTGGAGACGCGGCTGGCGGAACTCGAAGGCGGCGAAGCTGCGGTCAGCTTCGCCTCCGGCATGGCGGCGATCACCGCGCTGTTTCACGAACAGCTCAAGGCCGGCGATCACCTCGTCCTGTCCGATGTCTGCTATGCCGGCGTTGCCGAATATGCCCGCCACGCGCTGCCGGGGATGGGTGTCGAGGTGAGTCATGTCGACAGCTCCGACCCATGCAATGTGGCCGCCGCGCTGCGGCCCAACACCCGGCTCGTCCATATCGAGACGCCAGCTAACCCGATCCTCCGGCTCACCGACATCGCGGCGGTCGCCGAGATCGTTCATGCCGGCGGGGCGCTGCTTTCGGTCGACTCCACCATCGCCACGCCGATCGGCACCAATCCGCTCGTGCTCGGCGCGGATTTCGTCTGCCACTCGCTGACCAAGTACCTGTGCGGCCATGGCGACGCGCTGGGCGGGGCAGTGATCGGCCGCACCGAACACATTGCAGCGCTGCGCAAGAACAGCCTGATCCATCTGGGCGCTGCACTTTCGCCGTGGTCGGCCTACCTCATCCTGCGCGGCATCGAGACCCTGCCGCTGCGGATGGAGAAGAACGAGGCCAACGCCCGTGCCGTCGCCGAGTGGCTGGAGACGCACCCGAAGGTGCGCCGCGTGCTCTGGCCCGGTCTCGGGAGCCACCCGCAGGCGGAACTGGCACGTCGGCAGATGCGCAATTTCTCGTCGCTGCTGAGCTTTTCGGTGAACGAAGGCAGCGCCGAACTGGCCCGCCGGTTGGCCGAGCGGCTGAAGCTGGTCAGTTTCGCCGTGTCGCTGGGCAAGACCAAGTCGCTGTGCTTCTACATCGGAACCGACGACCTGTTGCGCTCCTCGTTCCAGCTCGGCGGCAAGCAGGCGGCGGACTTCCGCGACTGGGCCGGAGAAGGGGTGTTCCGGGTGTCAGTGGGCCTCGAGAACGCGGGCGACATCATCGCCGACTTCGAGCAGGCGCTGGGGTAGGCCCCTACTCCGCCGCCACCGGCAGGGCCGTACCACGGTTCAGGGCGACCAGCATTCGCCGAACCTCGGTCTCGGCCTCCTTGGCCAGCTTCTTGCGGTCGGCGCCAGCGCTGAGCGGACGCGGCTGCCCGAAGGCCAGCGTCACCTCACGGGTGCCGCCGGTCAGGATTTCGCGGATGTTCTGCTTCACCGACTTGGACTTGATCCAGGCGATGAAGGAACGGTCGGTTCGGCCAACCGGCAGCCCCTGCAACCTGGTGTAGGCGATGGTCAGCGGCTGGATCAGCACTTCGCCGGCGCCCGCCTCCTCCATCGCGTGCTGCGCCGCGCCGATCAGCGCCGAGCGGAAGGGCAGCACATGCGTGCCGATATCGGACTGCCCCTCGGCAAACAGCAGCACCGCGCCGCCCAAGGCCATGCGCTTGCCCATCTCCTGGCTGACGCGTTTGGCGTCGCTGCGCTTCTTGCGATCGACGTAGAGCGTGCGCTGCAGCGAGGCCATGAAGCCGACGAAGAACCAGTGCCGGATCTCGGATTTGGCGACGAAGGTCACATCGGCCTTGGAGCCGACCGCGATGATGTCGGTCCATGAGACGTGGTTGGAGACGATCAGCGTCGGCCGGTCGGTGGAGGGGGTGCCGACGACCTTGACCTTCATGCCGAGGAACCGCGCGCCCATAGCGTGAAACCAGCGCGGAATCTGGTTGTTGAACCACGGGCTGCGGGACACGAGGAACTGCAGCGGCACGAACACGATCAGGAACGGCACGTAGAGGAAAATGAAGAACAGGCTGCGCAGCAGCATGGCTACTTGTCCTCGGTCTTGAGCGGCACTGCGTAGAGTTCTAGCCGGTGGTCCACCAGGCGATAGCCGAGCCGCTTGGCGATCACCTCCTGAATGGCCTCGATCTCCTCGTTGCGGAACTCGATCACCTTGCCCGATCGGATGTCGATCAGGTGGTCGTGGTGCTCGTCGGGGATGAGCTCGAAACGGGCTCGCCCATCCTTGAAATCGTGCTTGGTGACGAGCCCCGCTTCCTCGAACAGGTTCACCGTGCGGTAGACGGTCGAGAGCGAGATGCGCGCGTCGATGGCGCTGGCGCGGCGATAAAGCTCTTCGACATCGGGGTGGTCGACGGCCTGCTCGATGACCTGCGCGATGGTGCGGCGCTGGTCCGTCATGCGCATGCCCTTGAGGGCGCATTGCTCTTCGAGGGTCTGGACCTGGGGTCTGCTCATGGCGTGCCCGGTCTCCGTTAACGCTGGTTTCGGGTTAGCCAAGATCGCGCGCCATGACAATAGC
>JAEYTN010000182.1 GCA_023433985.1 Pseudomonadota bacterium
CGCCGCCGAACGCAAGATCAAGCCGGAGGTGCTGGTGGCCTCGCGGCTGGCGCCGGACATGCATCCGCTCAGCTTCCAGGTGCAGTCGGCCACCGACCGGGTGAAGTTCCTGCTGGCACGGCTGACGGGCCGCACCCCGCCGGGCTGGGACGACAACGAAACGACGCTCGAGCACCTGCGCGGCCGCGTTCAGAAGGCGCTGCAATATGTGGCGACGTTCTCGGAGGCGGACCTTGCCGGCAAGGAAGACGGCACGGTGACCATTCGCGACCGGCAGTTGCCGGCGCTCGATCACGCGCTCAACAACGCCATCCCGCAGATCTTCTTTCACATCACCGCAGCCTACGCGATCCTGCGGCACAATGGCGTGCCGATCGGCAAGAGCGACTTCACCGGCGGCTGATCCTTCGAAGCGTGGGGAGCGCTCAGCTGTAGCGCTCTTCCTTCCACGGATCGGCGTGGTTGTGGTAGCCGCGGACCTCCCAGAAGCCGCGGTGGTCGGCTCTCGCGAACTCGATGCGGCGGAGCCATTTCGGGCTCTTCCAAAAATAGAGGTGCGGCACGACGAGGCGCACGGGGCCGCCGTGATCGACGGGGAGCGGCTCGCCTTCCCAGCTGTGGACGATCATCGCGTCGGGATGGGCGAAATCCTCGATCGCCATGTTGGTGGTGTAGCCGTCATTGGAGGTGAAGAGCACGAAGCGGGCTTCGGGCTTCACGCCGACGGCGCCGATCAGTTGCTCGGTCGAGACGCCGTCCCAGCGGTTGTCGTAGCGCGACCAGCTGGTGACGCAGTGGATATCCGAAACCTTCGTGACCTGCGGCTGCGCCATCAGGCCCGTGAAATCCCATGTCGTCGGGTGCTCGACTTCGCCGGCGATGTCGAGGCGCCAGACGTCCTTTGGGACGTTGGGTGTCTGGCCGAGATCGAGGATCGGCCAGTTCTTCACGAGGTGCTGGCCGGGCGGCAGGCGGGCCTCCTCCGGACGGGTCGTCTGGCCGGTGAGGAACTTGCCTAGCTCGGCCCAGCGCGACTTGGTTTTCGTCAGCTTGCTGTCTTCGGGAGTGTCGTCGTCGGCCATGATCGCCTCTCGGTTTGAGTGGAGGGTGGACCTCCCCGACGCCAAGTTCAACCATGCTCGGGTGCAGGGCGGCCTTGCCGTGAAGTCCGATTTCGGCGGCCGGAACCATTGTGGTGGCGGGGAATGGTCCCCATGTCATCCGCAGACGTCGTCACCGACGCTCAACATCGGAGACCAAGATGCTGAACCCTGAAGATCGCCGTGCCATCGAAGGCCTGTTCGACCGGCTCGCCGAAGCCGAACGCCGGGCGCCTGAGCGCGACCGGGACGCCGAGGACCTGATCCGTGCCGAGATCGGCCGGCTGCCGAGCGCGCCGTACTACATGGCCCAGACCATCGTGGTGCAGCAGCAGGGGCTGGAAGCGGCGGAGGCGCGGATCAAGGAACTCGAAGCGCAGGTGGCGCAGCGCCAGCAGCAACGGCAGCGCAGCCCCTGGGATCGCGCCGCGGATGACGGCAACGAGCAGCGCCAGCGCGGTGGCTTTGGCGGCGGCGGCTTCCTCGGCGGTGCGATGCAGACGGCGCTCGGAATGGCCGGCGGCGTGTTGCTCGGGAGCGCCATTGGGTCGCTGTTCGGCGCCGGAGCGGCCAACGCGGCCGAAGGCGGCGCCAACGACCAGAACAACGACGCCCAGGACAATCAGGCACAGGACCAGGGTGCCGACCAGCAGGATGCCGGTTGGGACCAGGGCGGTGACGGCGGGTTCGATGGCGGCGGCTTCGACATGGGTGGGGATTTCTGACGCAGCCATAACGAGTTGCCACTGTCACAATCGCCCGTCATGATCAGCCGCGATGGCTGAACCACAAGTTGAACATATCACCGGCGAGGATCACGGGAGCGCGGAATTCCGGCTCTCCGCGATCCTCGCCGAAATTGCATCTGGACCCGAGGAAGACCGAATCTCTATCGGCGACCTGCTGGTCGCGCTGAAGCGCCGCGCGCTGGGGGCGCTGATCTTCATCTTCGCCGTGCCCGTGGCGCTGCCGCTACCGCCCGGCGTGTCGACGGTGTTCGGGGCGCCGCTGCTGTTCCTGACGGCGCAACTGATGCTGGGCATGAAGCCGTGGCTGCCCAAGATCATCACCAACCGGTCGCTGAAGCGCGGGGAGTTCCAGAAGATAGTCGGGGCCGTGGGGCCGTGGCTGCATCGCGCCGAGAGCGTCATGAAGCCGAGGCTGGGTTTCGTAGGGCAGCGGCCGTTCGTCTACCTGCTCGGCCTGATGTGCCTGATCCTGTCGACCATCCTGTTCCTGCCCATCCCGCTCGGGAACATGCTGCCGGCCCTGGCGGTGAGCATCATCGCGCTGGGACTGCTGGCCCGCGACGGGGTGTGGATGCTGATCGGCTTTGCCGCAGGCATCCTCGCCATCGTGGTGGTGTGGGGCGTACTATGGGCGATGATCTTCGCGGCGCTGTTCGTGGTGGCGAACGTGTTCGGGATCACCTTCTGACCGCTTCAATCCCCGGCGCTACCAGTAGGCCAGCTCGGTGAAGGGGTTGTTGGTGAAGGTGCCGGCCTTGCGCTTCTCGTAGAAGTTGTTCCCGCCTGCTTCGAGCACGTAGTACATGTTGTTGTACGAAAACCGGTAGCCCGCCGTGTGGAAGTGCTTGACGTCCTTGCCCAGGTTGGGGT
>JAEYTN010000247.1 GCA_023433985.1 Pseudomonadota bacterium
GTGGTGATTCCGATCACCGGCTTCCTGCTGCAGCGCATCAACACCCGGCCGATCTTCATGCTCGCCATGTCGATCTTCAGTGTCGGCACGCTGGTCTGCGCCGTCGCGCCCGGCATCGAGCTGCTGATCCTGGGCCGCGTGGTGCAGGCCACCGGCACGGCCATCATGATGCCGCTGCTGATGACCACCGTGATGACCCTCGTGGCCCCCGAGGCCCGCGGCAAGTTCATGGGCAACATGTCGATCGTCATGTCGGTGGCGCCCGCCATCGGCCCGACCATCGGCGGCTTCATCCTGACCCATCTCGACTGGCGGTGGATGTTCATCCTGGTGCTGCCCATCGCGCTCGGCGCACTGGCGCTCGGCGCCGCCAAGCTGCGGAACATCTCGGCGACCAAGTCGACGCCGCTCGACGTGCTCTCGGTCGTGCTCTCGGCGGTTGCCTTCGGCGGCATCGTCTATGGCCTCTCGGGCTTCGGCGAGGCGGCTGCGGCCGGCGAGCACGGCATGTCGCCGTGGATTCCGCTCGGCATCGGCCTCGTCACCATGGTGCTGTTCGTCTTCCGCCAGCTCGCGCTGCAGAAGTCCGACCGCGCCCTGCTCGACCTCAGGACCTTCGCCCATGTCAACTACACCCTGTCGGTGGTGATGATGGCGATCGCCATGATGGCCCTGTTCGGCATGATCATCCTGCTGCCGCTGTTCTTGCAGAACGTCATCCAGCTCGATCCGCTGCAGATCGGCATGATGATGCTGCCGGGCAGCCTGCTGATGGGCCTGCTCGGCCCGGTCATCGGCCGGCTCTACGACAGGTGGGGCACGACGCGCCTGCTGGTCCCCGGCTCGGTGATCGTCAGCGTCGCGCTGTGGATGCTGACCCTGTTCGACCAGTCGAGCGCGATCTGGACCATCGTTGCCACCCATATGGCGCTGCATATCGGCCTCGCCCTGATGTTCACGCCGCTGTTCACAGCCTCGCTGAGCTCGCTGCCCATGCCGCTCTACTCGCACGGCAGCGCCATCCTCGGCTCGGTTCAGCAGGTGGCGGGCGCGGCGGGCGTGGCGCTGTTCATCGCGCTGATGACCATCCGGAGCACCGCCCTGATGGATGGTGGCGCCGACCGGGTGACGGCACTGGCCAGCGGCATCCGCACCGGCTTCTTCTGCGCTGCGGTCATCTCGCTGTTCGCGATCGTGTTCGCCTTCTTCGTCAGGAAGCCGCCGGCGCAGCCGGGCATGGAGCACATGGGCGGCCACTGAGCCGACGCTTCACGTGAATCATCGGGCGCCGGGGGCAACTCCGGCGCCCGTTTTCATTGCTGCGCCAGCTGCTCGAAGGCGCTCGGCCGCGGCGGATCGGCAAGCACCGCGGCAATGGCGCCGGCCGCCTGCTCCGGCGTCAGCACCGAGCTGTCGAGTTCGAGGTCGTAGATCCCCGGCTGGTGCACCGCCTGCTGCCAGCGCCGCACCGGCTCCGGCACCCCCGGGCCCGCCGCATATCCCTCGGGCGCCGCGTTGCGCCTCGCCATGATCACCTCGACCGGGCAGCGCACCCCGACGAACAGCACCGGCAGGCCTTCGAGCCGCCGCGCCGCCGCCTGCAGGATGCCCAGCGGCCGCGAGTACCAGTCGTGGTGCCCCACATCGACCACCACGTCGAAACCCGCGCCGGCATTGCGTGCTATGTCGTCATAGAGTTGGCCATAGAGCCGCTGCACGTCCGGTTCGAGATCCGGCCGTTCGCCGCCTGGCCGGAGCCCGATACCCGGCTGCAGCGCCTCGGGCGTACGCCGCCGCATCTCGTCGACGCCCAGGTTGATCCAGCGGCCGGGCCGCCCGGCCATCAGAGCCGCCGCGATCGAACTCTTGCCCGAGCGCGGTGCACCGTTGAGGATCACGATCCGTCCGTTCATGCGCCTGACCTCCGCAAGTCCTGCCCAGCCCTAGACGCTGCGCCGGAAAGACGAAAGGCGCTCGACCCTTTCGGGGAGCGCCTTTCTTTTTCGGCCGGGACTGGGCTGACGGGAGGGAACGTCGCCCTATCAGACCGACCGTTGAACAATAGATAGGTTGCCAACGACCGGTTTCAAGATGCGACCTTACGCCTTCTCGGACTTGGCCTTCTCGATCGACTCGAGGATCACCTGCCGGGCTTCGGCGGCGTTGCCGATGCGCTCGATCTTGGCCCACTTGCCGGGCTCGAGATCCTTGTAGTGGGTGAAGAAGTGCTTCACCCGCTCGAGCTGGATCTGCTGCATGTCGCCGATATCATGGATGTTGTCGTACATCTTGGTCAGCTTGTGCACCGGCACGGCGAGGATCTTCTCGTCCTTGCCGCCATCGTCTTCCATGAACAGCACGCCGACGGGGCGCGAGCGCACTACGGCGCCGGGCACCAGCGGGCGCGAGTTCATGACGATGACGTCGAGCGGATCGCCGTCCCCGCACAGCGTATGCGGCACGAAGCCGTAGTTTCCGGGGTAGCGCATGGGCGTGTAGAGGAAGCGGTCGACGAACAGCGCCCCCGAGGCC
>JAEYTN010000311.1 GCA_023433985.1 Pseudomonadota bacterium
AGGGCACCCGCGACCAGGCGGCGCGCTGCATGGATTGCGGCATTCCGTACTGTCACAACGGCTGCCCGGTGAACAACCAGATCCCGGACTGGAACGACCTCGTCTACAAGGGCGACTGGCTGAAGGCGCTGAAGAACCTTCACTCGACCAACAATTTTCCGGAATTCACCGGCCGCATCTGCCCCGCCCCCTGCGAGGCGGCCTGCACGCTGAACATTCCGGACACCCCGGTGAACATCAAGACGATCGAGTGCGCCATCGTCGACAAGGGGTTCGAGGAAGGCTGGATCACCCCGCAGGTCAACCCGGACAAGACCGGCAGGAAGGTTGCCGTCGTCGGTTCGGGCCCGGCCGGCATGGCTGCCGCGCAGCAGCTGGCCCGCGCCGGCCACGAGGTGCATCTGTATGAAAAGGCGCAGCAAATCGGCGGCCTGATGCGCTACGGCATTCCCAACTTCAAGCTGGACAAGACGATCATCGATCGCCGCGTCCAGCAGATGGTGGGCGAGGGCGTGGTGCTGCACACCGGCGCGCATGTCGGGGTGGACATCACCGTCGATGAACTGGCCGCCCAGTACGACGCGATCGCCATGGCCGGCGGCGCCGAGAAGCCGCGCGACCTGCCGATCCCGGGCCGCGAACTCGACGGCATCCACTTCGCCATGGAGTTTCTTGGCCAGCAGAACCGCCGCGTCACCGGCGAGCCGCTCGACAATGTCAGCCCGATCCTCGCGAACGGCAAGCACGTGGTCGTGGTAGGCGGCGGCGACACCGGCTCGGACTGCATCGGCACGTCCAACCGCCAGGGTGCACTCTCGGTCACGCAGATAGAGATCATGCCCATGCCTCCCGAAAAGGAGAACAAGGCGCTGGTCTGGCCGAACTATCCGCTCAAGTTGCGCACCTCGTCGAGCCAGGAAGAAGGCGTCGTCCGCGACTTCGCCGTGGCCTCGCTCAACTTCGAGGGCAAGGACGGCAAGGTGACGGCGCTCAACTGTGCCCGCGCCGACGAGAAGTTCCAGCCGATCCCCGGCACCGAGTTCCAGCTCAAGGCCGACCTCGTGCTGCTTGCCATGGGCTTCCTCGGCCCGGTGCAGGAGGGCATGATCCAGGACGCGGGCGTGGCGGTGGACAAGCGCTCCAACGTCATGGCCGATACGGTGAAGTACCAGACGAGCCGCGAAAAGTTCTTCTCCTGCGGCGACATGCGCCGCGGCCAGTCGCTGGTCGTCTGGGCCATCCGTGAGGGCCGCCAGTGCGCCCGCTCGATCGACGAGTGGCTGATGGGCAAGACCGACCTGCCGCGCTGAGGCAAATCGCATTCTGCATGAAGGGGCGCCCACCGGCGCCCCTTTTTGCTTTGGTGAGTTCGCGGGAAAAAGGCCGCGCCCGTTGCCGCCTCCTCCACCGCCTGCGGCGATCCCCCTCCCCCGCTTCGCAGCGGAGGATCCAGGTGGAAGCACCGACGTCGACAGGGTCCTCCACCGCGTTGGCGGGGGAGGGGGGACCAGCGAAGCCGGTGGAAAGGGCGGTCAGGTGCACCCCGGCGAGAACTGCCCCTTATGCAGCCGCCCTGGCATATCTCCGCCGGTACGCCGACGGCGTCTCGCCCACCAGCTTGCGGAAGAGGTGCCGGAAGGCTGACGGCTCCGAGTACCCCACCTGCGCGCCGATCTCGTCGAGGCCGCTATCGCTGGTCTCGAGCAGCTGCTTGGCTTCCTCGATCCTGAGGGTCTGGATGTACTCGATCGGCGACTGGCCGGTGGCCTTCTTGAAGCGACGGAGGAAGCTGCGCTCCGTCAGGCCCGCCTCGCCCGCCATCACGGCCACCGGATTGGGGCCGGCATAGTTGTCGGCGGCCCACATCTGCGCCACCGCAACCAGCGGATCGTCGTGCTTGCGCCCCACCGTCAGCGCCGCGAAGGGCAACTGGCCTTCGAGGTGCCAGTCGAGCAGGAAGCACTTGGCAAGCCGCCGCGCCTCCTCGGTGCCGGCGAAGCGGCCGACGAGATAAAGCAGCAGGTCGTGCCAGGACGAGAAGCCGCCCGTGGTGATGAGGCGATGCCCCTCCCCCGCCGGCACCAGCACGCGCTCCTTGCGTATCCGCACCTCGGGGTGATGCCGCTTGATCGCGTCGCAATATCCCCAGTGCGAGGTCGCCTCCTCCCCGTCGAGCAAGCCCGAGGCGGCGAGCAGCATGGAGCCCGAGCAGAGTGAGGCGATCATGGCCCCGCGACCGTGAACGTCGCGCAGCCACTCGCCCACCGGCCCGAACGAGTTCGGCACCGGCTGATGCGGATCGAGCATCAGCTCGGGGATGATGACGAGATCGGGCTCGGGGTAGTCGGCGAATGAGCCATGCGGCTCGATCCTGAGGCCATGGTAGTCGCGATAGGACTCGCCGTCGAAGGTGACGAGCCGTGGCAGAAAGCGAGCCGCCCGCGGCTCCTCGCCATGCAGCATCTCCCACAGCATGCCCACCGAGGCGAGCAGGTCCATGACGATGAAAATGCCCGCGGAGCCGCTCTCAGGCGTGGCGACAACCGTCGTCAGCAGCGGCTTGGTTGTGTCGAAGGGCATGCAATGGCGTCCGATTTGAACCGTTTTCGTCGGAAACCAGCCTATCAGCTCCGGAGCGAGGCGGCTAGATCACGGGCCATCGGCAGCGCCTGCTGCCACAACCCGAAAGGAACGACCATGATCAAGACCCGTCTGCTGCTCGCGCTCATCGCGGCAGTCACCGTCGGCACCGGGACCGGCTTTGCCGCCGAGTCTTCCGCCGAGGCCACCTACAAGGAACTCGAGACCGTCTTCGGCAAGGTGCCGACCCACATGAAGGCTTACCCGCCCACCGCCATTGCCGGTGCGTGGGAGATGACCAAGGGCCTGCTGCAGGTCGAGGGCAACTCGCTCGAGCCCAAGGTGAAGTCGCTGATCGCGCTCGGCGTCGCCGCGCAGATCCCGTGCCAGTACTGCATCTGGTACGAGACGAAATCGGCCAAGGCGGCCGGCGCGACCGACGCGGAAGCGTCGGAAGCCGTGGCCCAGGCGGCCTATGTCCGCCACTGGAGCACCGTGCTCAACGGCCTGCAGATCCCGTTCGAAACCTTCAAAGCCGAGTTCGGCGGCGACTGACAATCGGCCGGCGCGCTCGGGCAACCGGGTGCGCCGGTCAGCGAGGCCAAGATGGACTTTCTGATCAACGCGGCCAACGTCATCTATGTCGTGGCCTATTTCACCACCGACATGCTGCGGCTGCGCGTGCTGACGCTGTTCGCCGCCTGTTGCCTTGCGGTCTATTTCGCGACGCAGCCCGAACCGCTCTGGAACGTGGTGGCATGGAACTGCTTCTTCATCGCGCTGAACCTGTGGCAGCTGGTGCGTCTCCTGCTGCGACAGCCCGAGCCGGAGGCAGACGCCCTTGCCTCGCGTTAGTTCGTTGCAGCAGCCTCGGCCGTTTCGGTCGTAGGCACGACGCCTACCCCGAACGCGTCGGCGCGGCCCACCGGCGCCTGGATCAGCTGCGCGGGGTCGAACCCAACCGGGTCGAGGTCCTCGGGTCTTGCGGCGATACTGGTCGCGGTCACGAGGTCAGCCGCCCGCTTGGGCGAATGAGTGAGCGAGATCACCGCGCCCGCGACCTCCAGCAGCTTCATCTGCCCCAGCCCCTGGTAGGGCGGCCGCACCATCAGCTGCGCATCGGTGCCGAGCAGCGGATCGGCCACCGCCACGCCCACCGTACCGCCGCCGCGATAGTAGTTGCGCAGCGACTGGCTCAGGTAGAAGGCCAGTTTGTCGGCGCCCGCAGTCGAGAAGTGGATGCCGTCATCCTTGCGCATGCGGACATTGTTGCCGTTGAGGTCCGGCCCGTTGCGTGTGTACTTGCCCTCCTCGGTGGCGAACTTCTCGAAGATGTCGAGGAACTCCGCCCCGCCGCCGAAGGCCGCGAGCCGGTCGATCTCGTTCACCTGGATCATGGTCTGCCCGAACTTCGGCGCCTCCATCGGCGGCAGCCCGATCCAGATCGTCGGCTTGTTGGCGGCACGCAGCTGCTGCACGATCGACGAGACGCGGGCCGAATACTCGGTCATCCACTCTGGCGACAGCGACGGATAACTCTGCCCGTTGAGGCTCATCTTCTGCCGGTCGTTGATGCCGACGATGAACACGGCGATATCGAAGCTGTTCTCGGTGATCTTCTCGCCGATCTTCTTGGGCCAGTCGAAATAGTCGACCCGCACCATGCCGGAATCGCCCACGGCCTGGTCGATGATCACGATGTTGGGGTCTTCGGCATAGAAGCGATCGAGCGCCTTGGCGACGTCCGTTGCCATCGAGTCGCCGAACACCGCGAGCCGCGTGGCGCCCTGCGCCTTCTCGATCTTCGGCTTGGCCGGCGGCAGGTCAGCGGCTTTCTTGGGCTGCTTCTTCTTCACCACCGGCTGATCCACGACAGGCGCCTTGGGCTGCCGCTCCTCTTCGTCGCCGAACAGGAGATCCATCAGCGTCTTGCGCTTCTTGCGCGGCTGACCTTCGGACTGGGCCACGAGAACGCGCCCGTCGTTGGCCTGCGCGATGGTCGGCGCAGCGGAGACGGCTTCGCGGGCGAAGGTCGGCAGCATGTCGGTGGCGACCAGCGCCAGCACGACAAGCCCCATGATCCACAATGCGAACCGGTTCGGCTTTTTCTGCATGCGCCTATCTAGCGCGCGCGACAGGGTGTTTTGAAGGCGGCTCGCGCAGAATCTATCGCGTTGCCGCCGCAAGCTCCTCATAGGACTCGAGCGTGATGAAGCCGTCGGCCACTTCGCCCTTGCTCGCCTGGAACTTCGCATAGGCCGCCTGGCTGATGGGCCCGATGCGGCCATCGACCAGGCCCTCGTAGAGCCCGAGCTTGATCAGCGCCTCCTGAATGGCCCTGCGCTGCTCCAGATTGGGGAACTTCGTGTCTCGCGGCCAAGGCCTAACGAACTCGCCGCGGCCCTTCAGCCGATCCTGCAGATGCGAGATCGCCATCGCGTAGCTATCGGAGTTGTTGTACCCCTTGAGGATGAGATAGTTGTTCGTCATCAGGAACTTGGGGCCTTTCGCCCCTGTCGGGGCGTAGAGGAACACCGGGATCGACGGGTCGCTGAAGGCAGCGCCGCCGACCCTGTTTACGCCCAGGTCGGTGAAGAACGAGATCGGCCGCATCTGGTCGCGCGTGGCCAGCAGATAGTCGAACCCCTCCGGCACATCGACCTCGTAGCCCCAGTCGAGGCCGGGCGTATAGCCGAGCCCGATCAGGAACTTGGCGCTCGTGGCCAGCGCGTCGGCGAGGGAGTTGTGGAGATCGACCGCGCCGTCGCCATCGCCGTCCGTGCCATACTCGATGACATTGCTCGCGTTGACCTGCAGGTGGCCGATGGCACCGGCCCAGCTGCCGACCAGCCCGGTCGCATCGAGCGGCCCGCGCTGGACCAGCAGCAATGCCGCGATCAGATCCTTCGTGTCGCCTTCGAGCCGCACGCGACGCTGGTGCACCAACGTCGCCAGCGACGGGACGATCGGGCGGATATATTGGGTATCCCCCAACACCCGGCCGTAATTGGTCTCGATGCCCCAGATCGAAGCGAGGAGGTAGGGATCGACGCCGTACTTCTCGCCGATCTCGGTCAGCAGCGCCTTGTTCTGGTCGACGGCTTCCTCGCCCTTGCCGAGGCGCCACTCGGTGACCCGCTTGTCGATATAGTCCCACAGCGGCGTGGTGAACTCGGGCTGCGACGTCACCAGCTCCGGCACGTTCGGGTCGGGCGCCAGCCCGTACATCGCCTTGGCATAGGTTTCGTGGGTGATCCCGGCGGCCAGCGCCGTCGCTTCGAAGTTCTTGATGAAGGACTCGAAGCTCTCGACCGGCTGTGCGAGCGCCGGCGAAGCAAAGCCGAGGAACGCGACGAAAAGAGCGAGCTTACGTTGCATAACGAATCGCTACCTGTTGCGTGTGGCTAAATAGCGCTCCCAGTTCATCGCCGCGTCAACGATCTCGTTGAGATCGTCGTGGGCGGGCTTCCACCCCAGCACCTGCCGCAC
>JAEYTN010000314.1 GCA_023433985.1 Pseudomonadota bacterium
CTCAGGCTCTACGATGGTGCGGTAGGCATGCCAGGTGGCGTGGCCGAGCAGCGGAAAGACGATGACAAGCCCGACCAGCGCTGTCGCCACCGAGACAGCGAACAGGACAGCCACGATCGCCCCCCACACGATCATCACGCCGGCATTGTTCCACACGAACTTGAGACTGAGCCCCATGGCGGTTACCGCGTCGAGCTGGCGGGCAAGCAGCATCGGGACGGAGAAGGCGCTGATCGCAAAACCGAAGGCGGCGAACAAGCCGCCCACCAGCGTACCCGTAAGCAGCATGGCCCACCCCAGAGGCGAGCCCAGCAACTGCTGGACGATATGGTCGGTGCCGGGAAAGGGCCGATAGCCGAAGAACAGCGCGTAGATCAGCACCGCCGCCCGCATCCACAGCAGCATCAGCAACGACAGCAGCAGGCCCAGGAAGATGATCTGGCCGGCTGACCGGGCGCGCAATAGCAGCATGTCGTCCAGCCTGACGGGATTGCCCTGCTCAATGGTGCGGCTCTTCTGGTAGAGCCCGACGGCAACCACCGGACCGATGATCATAAAGCCGGCAAGGGCGGGAAAGAGGATGTAGTCCCAGCCGGCGGTGAACATGATGTAAACCACGGCGATGGAGACGGCGAAAACCACCAGGCCGTAAAGCAGGCTCGTCCACGGGGACACCCACAGGTCGCGCCAGCCGCGGGCCAGCCAGCCGAAGGCCGCTCCGGCGGGCAGGTGACGCTGCATCCGCGGGTCGATGGTCTGCTCGATTCCCGAGGTCTGGTCGAAGAGCCATTCGTTCTTGTCGGCGGCGGCCATGGTCGAGTTCCCCTAGCAGGATGATTTCGCGGCGCTGAGGCGGCCCGCTTCGGCCGCCCCCAGCTTTTCATGCGCCACGCATTCGGGCTGCGAGTCGAAGGCAACGTAGAACAGGTGGGCGTTCGCCCCGACGAACACCGCCAGGATCAGGGCTGCCAATACGAGCACCCAAATCCGCACCGAAGAACGGGCGGGGTTTGTCACCGTTTCGCTCACGGCGTCGCCACGCCGAGCGAATAGACATAGAGCGCCAGCACCCTGATCTCGCTGGGCGACAGGCGTTCGTCCCAGGTGGGCATGTGTCCCTGCCGTCCGCCATGCACCGAGGCGATGATGGTGTCCAGTTCGCCGCCATAGATCCACCGGTCGTCGGCGAGATTCGGCGCCCCGGCATCGGCATCGCCCAGGGCGCTGTCGCCATGGCACGCGGCGCAGTTGGCGGCGTACACCTCGGCACCGGCCTCGATCCGCGTCAGGTTCTCGGTGGTCGAGTAATCGGGGTGGCTGAGCGAATAGACGTAGGCTGCGGCCTGTCGGACTTCTGCGCTGGTGAGCATCTGGTCACGACCGAAGGCCGGCATCTGCGACATGCGGGTCTCCTCGTTGCGCGAGTTCACGCCGACGCGGAGCGTCTCGGCGATCGCCTCGGGCGAGCCGTCGCCCCAAAGCCAGTCGCCGTCTGTCAAGTCGGGGTAGCCGGCATTGCCGGCGCCGTCGCGCCCGTGGCAGACACCACAATTGTCGCCGAACAGCTGGTGGCCAGTCGCCATGATGTTCGCCATCAGTTGCTCGTCGGCCTGGATTTCGGGGTAGGACAGGCTGGCAACGCGGTAGACCCAGGGCGCACGGTTGGCCTGCCGCTCCTCGATCTGTTGCTCGACACTGGTCTTCTGGTCGACTCCGAGCAGGCCCTTGGTGTAGGTAGTTATCAGCGGCCAGGTGGGCATCAGCAGCCAGTATCCCAGCGCCCAGAGGTGGGTGATGAAGATGAACCACAGCACCGCGCGCGGTACGGGCGTATCGAGTTCCTTGATGCCGTTCCAGTCATGCCCGGTGGTCAACGAGCCGGTGACCGGATCAAGTTCCCGCTCGCTCACGGCCGATCCTCCTTGCGCAGGATGTTGTACTTGGCTGAATCGAATTTCGGCTTGTTCGAGGGCCAGAAGGTGTAGATCACCACGCCGACCGCCAGGGCCAGCAGGTAGAACAGGCCCCAGCTCTTGGAAAATCCGACCACGAGGTCATGGCTCCACTGCATCGTTCGCCTCCGTCGTTCCGCCGGCGTTCGGCCCCTGGTCTTCCGGACCCGGCGCCACTTCGGGCGCCGCGGTGTTCTCGTAGGGTGCGTCGGTCATCTGGCCGAGCACCTGCAGGTAGGCGATGAGCGCGTCGGCCTCGGTGAGGCGGGTAGTCACGCCATCGAAGGCGCTCACCTGCGTCTCGTCGCCGTACCGTTCCACTAGGGCCCCGACATTGGCGCTGTCCGGATTGACCTGCGCCTGCACGTCGGCGACCGCCTGCGCGATCATGTCCTCAGTGTAGGGCACGCCCAGCAGGCTCTGGGCCTGCAGGCGGCCCGCGATTGTCGAGATGTCGAGCTCGGTCCTGGCCAGCCAGGGATAGGCCGGCATGTTCGATTCCGGCACCATGTCGCGCGGGTTGTTGAGGTGCTCGACATGCCACTGATCGGAATACTTGCCACCGACGCGGGCGAGGTCCGGGCCGGTGCGCTTCGATCCCCACAGCATCGGGCGATCGTAGCGGGACTCCACCGCCAGGGAGTAAGGTCCGTAGCGGTCCACCTCGTCGGCCAGGGTGCGGATCATCTGCGAGTGGCAGGCGTAGCAGCCCTCGCGAACGTAGATATCGCGCCCCATCAGCTCGAGCGGCGTGTAGAGCCGGAGGTCGGCGACATCCTCGACGGTCTCATCGATGGTGAATAGCGGCGCAATCTCGACGATGCCGCCGACGCTCGCTGCCGCGATGATAGCGAGCACGAAGCCGATGGCGCTGCGCTCGAGCTTGCGATGGATGAGTTCCTCGGCCATTGCGCTTACTCCGGGCTGGGGTTGCCGGATGCGACGTCCGCGGCGATCTCCGGCCGGTCGGGCGCTGCGTCGATCGCCGGCATGGGCCGACGGACGGTCATCCAGATGTTGAAGCTGGCCACGATGGCGCCGAGCAGGAAGAGCAGCCCCCCGATCGTGCGCGCCACATAGTAGGGCCACATGGCCACCAGGCTGTCGACGAACGAGTAGGAGAGTGTACCGGCATCGGTGTAGGTGCGCCACATCAGGCCCTGCGTCACGCCCGAGTTCCACATGGCGAAGACGTAGATCAGCGTGCCGGAGAGCGCGAGCCAGAAGTGTACCTCGATGAGCGCGTTCGAGTACATCCGGGGCTTGTGCCAGATCGATGGCACCAGCGTGTAGAGGGCGCCGAAGGTAATGAAGGCGACCCAGCCGAGGGCGCCCGCATGGACGTGGCCCACGGTCCAGTCGGTGTAGTGCGAGAGCGAGTTCACCGCCCGCACCGCCATGAAGGAGCCCTCGAAGGTGGAGAGTCCGTAAAAGATGGCGGCGACCACCATGAACCGAAGCGTCGCGTCGTCGCGCACCTTGCCCCAGGCGCCACGCAGCGTCATCAGCGCGTTGCCGGCGGAGGCCCACGAGGGCACCAGCAGCATGACCGAGAAGGTCATGCCCAGCGTCTGCACCCAGTGCGGCAGCGCCGTGTAGTGCAGGTGGTGCGAGCCGGCCCACATGTAGAAGAAGGTGATGCCCCAGAAGCTCAGGATCGACAGCCGGTACGAGAAGATCGGCCGGTCGGCGCGCTTGGGCAGGTAGTAGTACATCATCGCCAGGAAGCCGGCGGTGAGGAAGAAGGCCACCGCGTTGTGGCCGTACCACCACTGCACCATCGCGTCCTGCACCCCGGCCCAGACGGTGTAACTCTTGGCCGTGCCCAGGGAGACGGGCAGCGCCAGGTTGTTGACGATGTGAAGGATGGCGACCACGACGATGAAGGCCAGATAGTACCAGTTCGCCACGTAGATGTGCGGCTCCTTGCGGCGGGCGAGCGTGCGCAGGTAGAGCACGAAATAGGTCACCCACACGACGACCAGCCAGAGGTCAGCGTACCACTCGGGCTCGGCATATTCCTTCGACTGCGTGATGCCCATGAAATAGCCGGTGACGGCCAGGAGGCAGAACAGATTGAAGCCGATGAGCACGAACCACGGCGAAACCTGATCGGGCAGCCGGGCCCGCGAGGTGCGCTGCACCACATGGAAGGACGTGGCAATCAGCGCGTTGCCGCCGAAGCCGAAGATGACGCCGGTGGTGTGCGACGGCCGCAGCCGCCCGAAGCTCGACCAGGCCTCGCCGAAGGTGAGTTCCGGCCAGGCGAGCTGGGCCGCGACCCACACGCCGATGAACATGCCGAAGATCGCCCAGGCCATGCTGAGCCCGATGCCCAGCTTGGTCGGATCGTCGTAGTACTCCTCGAACCGGCTGTCCGGCGGATCGGGCAGGCCCAGCCGGGGCACCAGCACCGCTGCCAGCAGCGCGGAGCAGACGATGATCAGCAGGCCGTGCGCGCCGAGGATGTCCCATCGCCCGAGCAGCGCCAGGAACAGGCCGGCGATGCCGACCAGTGCCACCAGGGCCAGGCTCATGATCCGGTCGTCTTTGCTCAGGTTGGCAATCATGCCGGCAACTTTCTATCTGGACGGTACGGAGGCATCAGGCGGATGCTGCGGAGTGCGGTAAGGTCAATTCGGGGCTCCGCTGGCATGGGGTTCTGCGGTGTTGCCGGTCGGCAGGCCGTTAGGCGAAGCCAGTCTGGCACCGGTCCATCGCAGACGAAGGGCGTTGACCACCACGATCAGCGACGAACTCGACATCGCGACCGCAGCAATGAGCGGCGTCACGTGCCCGGCGATGGCGAGCGGTACGGCGATAGCATTGTAACCGATGGCGATCGCGAGGTTCTGCCTGACGAGGGCAGCCGCGCGCCGCGCCGTCGCGATGACAAAGGGAACTGCCGACAGGCCGTTGCCGGTGAAAACGAAATCCGCGGCATTCCGGCCGATATCCGCTGCCGTGGAGGGCGCCATCGAGACGTGCGCGGCACGCAGCGCCGGCGCGTCGTTGATGCCATCCCCGACCATCATGGTCCGGCCGGCGCTGACCGCCGCGACCTTGTCCTCGGGCCGCAGGCCGGCCGTCGCTTCGCCGATGCCGGCGGCGCGGGCCGCCGCTGCAACTACTGCCTCCCGGTCGCCCGAAAGCAGGCGGACGGGAAGGTGCAGCCCCCGCAACTCGCGAACGGTGTGCTCGGCGTCGCTGCGCAATTCGTCATGGAAACGGTAGACGGCCCGGCTCTCGCCATTCCGGCTCAACCGGACGGTGGAAAGATGCTCGTCGGCCTTGTCTGCGACGCGGCAGAACGCGGCGCTGCCGAGCCGCCACATCGCGCCATCGATCATCGCCTCGACGCCGCTGCCGGGGACTTCGCGAACGGAGTGGGGCACCGCCGGCGGTGAGCCCACCGCCTCGATCAGCGCGCGCGAAAGCGGATGCGTGCTGGCGGCTGCGAGCATGGTTGCGACCCGGCCGCTCGTCTCGTCATCCTCCCGGCTCATGAGGCGCGGTCGCCCAAAGGTCAGCGTGCCGGTCTTGTCGAAGGCGATCGCATCGACCTCTGCCGCGCGCTCAAGTGCCGCGCCGTCCTTCATCAGGATGCCGCGCTCGAACAGGCGACCGGCGGCGACGACATGCACCATGGGCACTGCCAGCGCCAGGGCGCAGGGGCAGGTGATGATGAGCACCGCTACTGCGTTGACGAGCGCGGCATGCCAGTCGCCGCCGAGCACACCCCAACCGAGGAAAGTGGCAATCGCCAGAAGGTGCACCACCGGTGCGTAGACGGCGGAAGCCCGGTCCGCGATCCGACCCGGCCGTGTACGCGCCGTCTCGGCGGCGTCCATCAGTCGCGCCATCCGGCTCAGGAAGGACTCGGTCGAGGCGCGTACGGCCCGCATCGTCGCCAGGCCGGAGAGATTGGCTGCGCCCGCCTCTACCTCTTCGCCGGCCGGGACAAACTGTGGCGCCGACTCGCCCGAGACGACCGAGCGGTCGAAAGTACCACCTCCGTCGAGCACGACGGCATCGACCGGCAAGCGCTCGCCGGCACGCAGTTCGAAAATCATTTCGGGGGCGATCTCGTCGAGCCGCACATACTCTCGCCTGCCGTCGTCATGGACCCGGGTTGCGCCCCTGGGCTGGAGTCGGGCCAGCCCGGTGATGGCACTCCGTGCCTGCTCGCGCATCAGGTGATCCAGCGTCCGCCCGGCGAGGAGAAAGAAGAGCAGCGTCGCCGCGGCATCGAAGTAGGCGTGTTGGCCCGAGCGCAGTGTCTCGTACAGGCTGAGGGCGGTGGCCAACGTCACGCCGATCGAGATCGGCACATCCATGTTGGTCTTGCCCACACGCAGCGCGCGCCAGGCCGAACGGAAGAATATGCGGCCCGAGAACAGCACCGCGGGCAGCGCGATGATCGCCGAGATCCAGTGGAACAGGTCCCGCGTCGCCTCGTTGGCCCCGGCCCACACCGAGACCGAGAACAGCATGATGTTCCCGGCAGCGAACCCCGCAACCGCCAAGGCCAGCAGCAATTCGCGCAGTTTCGGATCTCCGGCACTCTCCTGGCTCGGATCGAGGACGTAGCTGTGATAACCGCTGGCCCGGATCGCAGCAGGCAGTTCGGCTGCCTCGCCGGCGGCAGGGTCGAAGGCGACGCGCACCCGGCGCCGTGACAAGTTCACTCGTGCCGACCTGACCATCGGGAGGTCGGACAAGGTAGTCTCGATCGTACGGATGCATGAAGCGCAGTGCGCGTCCGGTACAGCGAACTCCAGCTGTCGCATGCCGCCGCTCAGCGACTGGCTCACAGCCAGCAGGGCGTCGCTGTCTGGAGTCGGCTCGCGGTAGGAATAGTCGCTAGGGACGCAACAAGTCATCCATCAACACCGACTTGAGTGGCGGCCCGCCGGACACTGCACAGCCGTGGACCCGCAGAGAGTCGGGCAAAACAATCATGAACATGCAGACGTTCAGAGTGCTCCTTTGTCAACCCTTAGGCGTCAGCGACAACATTTCTCCCCCGCTTCGAAGAACGCAGGACCAGTATAAGGTTCTTGGCGGCGGGTCGCATCAGGTGGGCTTTCGGGTCACCAGCATCTTCCCGTACTCGCCAAGGAACAGAATGAAGCTCAGTATCCAGCAGGTGCCAGCCGCTTCGAGCGCCAAGGGGTAATAGTCGGGCACCAGTTCGGCGAATGGGCGCAGCACCGCGGCGAGCAACATCGTGAGATAGCTGAGCGACGTGACCCAGGAAGCTGTGAGCTTCTGGCCCGTGTGGCCGCGGGTCGCGCGCGTCATCACCGCCAGTGTCATGGCGCCGATCACTCCCACGGTGAAGACGTGAAGCACCGATACGCCACTCAGCCACCCCGCCGTCTCGAGCACGATGCCGAACAGGCCCAGGGGGATAAAAAGGTACGCCAGATGAAGGATGAACAGCAGCGGCTCCTCAATGGTCGCGGGACCACGCCAGCGCCAGAGCCGCGCCAGTTGCAGGCCCGCGGCGACGGCGGCGGCAAGGGCAGTGGGCAACTCGCCGGGCTGGATGGTCCACGCCACGAGGGCGACCACCAGCCCCGCCATGGCGACAACGTCAAAGCGACCGAACGGAGCGGGCAGCACCTTGCGACCGGCCTTGACCAGCCAGTTGCGGGTGAAGCTCGGGATGATCCGTCCACCCACCAACCCTACCAGCGCGACGAAGATCGCCACTCCGGCCCGGAACAATGCTGCCGGGTCGCCGCCGGATAGTACCACGGCATGGAACCCGACATTGACCGCAGACAGCGCCACTAGTGCCACCAGGATCTTGAGGTTTTTCCAGTTGCGGCCAGCGATGATCTCGCGCGCTGCAATCACGGCAAGCAATGGCAGTAATGCGGCGTCGACGAGGGCCGCGGGATAGAGGCCGAGCAGATCGGGTTCGAGCATGAGCACGCGGGCGACGAGCCAGGTCACCACCAGCGCCAGCAGCGGGGCGCCCGAGACAGGAAGCCGCCCGGTCCAGTTCGGAATCGCGGTGAGCATGAATCCAGCCAGCGGCGCGACCGAGTAACCGAAGAGCATCTCGTGCCCATGCCAGGCCAGTGGCCCATAGGTCGTACCACCGATGGCCCAGCCCAACGTCAGCGCGCCGATCCAGACCAGCATTGCCAATGGCGCGAATAGGCCCGCCACTAGGAAGAACGGCCGGAAACCATAAGAAAGCACCGCCGGCCCCCCCGCCGCCAGTCCGCGGGGGATGCCACCCCGCCGCCCCGTTGCTGTGTCGCTCATCCTCATCATCCACAAGATCGTCGCTGCTGCCTTGTCGCCGCTCCCTCCCTCGCGGTCTTTGCGGCAGCGCAATGATCTCGAGCGGGTTCGGGGCTATCGTGGAGGACTGCAATGCGAGGAACCCGGCGATGCGCTACGAGCAATTTTCCGACCTGTGTGTCAGCGAGACTATGGCCCGATGGCCCCCGACCATCGGCGTGTTTATCGACTACGGCCTGCACTGCATTGGCTGCCCCATCGGGGTGTTCCACAACCTTGTCGACGCCGCCGAGGAGCACGGAGTGCCCCTTGAGGTTCTGGAACGTGAGATCGAGGCGGCGATTGTGGAGGCTACTGAAGCAGGCCCGGCGCGTGCCCGTCGCCGATCAGCACCAACTGGTGCGCGTCCTTTACCAGCAGCTTCTGCCGCCCGCCTTCCACCAGCCCTGCGTGTTCCCAGGCGGTGAGAATCCGCGAGACCGTGTGAAGGGTGGTGCCGGTCATTTCGGCAACGTCCTGCTTGGATACGGGGAAGTCGATGCGGATGCCACCCGCTTCCTTCTTGCCCGACTGCTTCGCGAGCCGCAGTACCGCGTGCGCAACGCGCCTTTCCACTTCCTCGGTCGCAAACTCACGCAGCCGGGTGTGAGCCTCCTGCAGGCGACCGCCCATGGTCTGCATGACGTTGACTGCGAGGGTCGGATGCCGCTCCAGGATACCGTCCCAGGCTGTCATCGGCCAGGCGAGCGCGATGCTCTCGACGACCGCTGTTGAGGTGCCGGGGTAGTCGCTTCGCTGCAATGCCCTGGCAATGCCGAACAAGTCGCCTGGATTGACAATTCGGACGACCAGTTGTTGGCCCTCGGGCGTCACCTGAGTCACTCGCAATCGCCCATTCAGCAATACGAAAAAAAGCTGTGCCGGCGCCCCCTGTTCAAACACGACTCTGCCCGGCGAGTAGCGCCGGCTTACGGCGAAGGCGAGCACATCATCGAGCTCCGCATCGCTCATGCGGGTGAACAGCGGCATTTGCCTGACGACGCTGCGGTCGATGTTGGCGTTCAAAAAGGGTTCTCCCGGCGAAACAGCCGGAGAACCTAACTACGCGACGAGCCGAGATGCAACCTACTCCCGACGCACCCCATGAAGACGGGGCGCTGAACTTTGCGCCATGTGTGGACGGCTCCGGGTTGGCAAGAGCTTTTTGACCTGCTGCACTGTCGCTGGTCGGAGCTGCCATGTGTCCGGCCTTCAAGTGCGGCACTCGACGATGACCGCTGGCCATAATGCTCTCCGCGGATCAGGTCCCGGTCAAAAGCCCGCGCTCGAAGCGCCCTGGCGCAAGTGGGTTGTCCTGGCCCGTGGCCGACTGGCATGGGTGCGTTACAGGTCCGGCCCTGGTGATCATACCTTGCTGCTTATAGGGCGGTTCTTGCCGCCTTCGTGTCGCTAAGAGCGTACCGCAACGACCGCCCGGACAACGCTGTTGGGATGGGCAGGCATGGGCCATGAGTGGGCTGGCGGGGTCGCCCGAGTGGCTGGCTTAGGCCACTAGCCGCGCTTGTCCCAGCGCGTAACGTCGAGTTTCGAAAGACTGCTTAGGGCCGATTGTGTTGATTTAGTCGGTGGTTGATCGGGCGTCGTGGTCGTGATTCCGTCCTCCGGGTAGCGGAGGGGGATGCGGCGATGATGGGGATGCAGGTTGAGCCGGCGCAACTGTTCTACGAGTTCCGGCTCGATGACCATGTTCCTGATGATCACCCGCTGCGGAGGATCGACCGGTTCCTCGACCTCGACAGCGTTCGATCCGAGCTGAAGCCATTCTACAGCAGCATCGGGCGGCCCTCGATCGATCCGGAACTGATGATGCGGATGCTGATCGTGGGCTACTGCATGGGCATCCGCTCGGAGCGGCGGCTGTGCGAGGAGGTGCATCTTAATTTGGCGTATCGATGGTTCTGCCGGCTCGGCTTGGACGGCAAGGTGCCGGACCACTCGACCTTCTCGCGCAACCGGCACGGCCGCTTCCGGCAGAGCGATATCCTGAGGCACCTGTTCGAGACGGTGGTCGAGCGCTGCCTGCGCGAGGGGCTGGTCGGTGGCGAGGGCTTCGCGGTCGACGCCAGCCTGGTCGCCGCTGACGCCAACAAGCAGCGTTCCGTACCGGGGGAGGAGTGGCAAGCTAATGCCGATGCCGGACGGGCCGTGCGGGAGTATCTCACCACCCTCGACGATGCGGCCTTCGGCGCGGCCAGCGAGACGACGCCGAAGTTCATCTCGCCGTCTGACCCGGCGGCGCAGTGGACGGGAGCGCACAAGGGCCACGCCTTCTTCGCCTATGCCACCAACTATCTGATCGACACCGACAACGCGATCATCCTCGATGTCGAGGCGAGCCGGGCCATCCGCCAAGCCGAGGTCGGCGCCTCGCGCACCATGCTCGACCGCACTGCCGAGCGCTTCGGGTTGAAGCCTCGGAGCCTCGTCGCCGACAGCGCCTACGGCTCGGCCGAGAACCTGGCCTGGCTGGTCAAGCAGCGCGGCATCGCACCGCACATCCCTGTGTTCGACAAGTCGGGCCGCACCGACGGCACCTTCTCGCGCTCCGACTTCGCCTTCGACCCTGAGCAGGATCGCTACACGTGCCGGCGGGCAAGCACCTGGTGCAGTTCCATCGCACCTATGCCACACCGCGCTCCGGCATCACCAAAGAGGGGACGCGCATCTATCGCGCCAGCAAGCGCGACTGCGATGCCTGCCCGCTCAAGCCCAGGTGCTGCCCCAACTCCCCGGCCCGCAAGATCCCGCGTGACCTCGACGAGGATGCCCGCGACGTGGCCCGCGCCTTGGCCAACACGCCTGCCTATGAACGCTCACGGCACCGGCGCAAAAAGGTCGAGATGCTGTTCGCCCACCTCAAGCGAATCCTCCGGCTCGGCCGCCTCCGGCTGCGCGGACCATGCGGCGCTCGCGACGAATTCCTGCTCGCCGCAACCGCCCAGAATCTCCGAAAGCTCGCAAAGATGAGGCCGATGACCGCTCTGGCATAAGGCCCGAGGGAGATCCGGCGGCACCCTCGCCGCCGAGCCAGGCTCACCCAGCATGAACGCGCCTCTCAGCAACCCCGAACGCAGCCCAATCGCAGACTAAATCAACGATATCGGCCAATAGCAGCCATTCAGGTGTGCGGTTGTCACATCAGGGTTTTTGACCGATCGCCGCTCGCGTCACGTCGAACACAAGCAAACCTGGATGTGACGTGTTGTGACCAAAGCTGTGACGTAGCATGGACACATCGCTTCTAGGCAGAAGACGGGCCAACTCTGCGCCGAACTTCTCGTAGGACAGGCCCCAGATGACGATGTTCTTGGGCTCGAAGGGATTGGCGGCCAAGCGTTCGCGGTTTTTGCGAATCAGATCCCAGCGGGCCTTCTCGGCGGCAGCGACGGTGTTGGTGTCACCCACGATGGTCAGCAAGTCGCCGGCAACGTCGCCCTCATAGGCTGCACTGGTGACGAAGCAATAGGCGCCCTCGTTGAAGCAGACAGGAACTACCAGCGTCACGCCCTGCGGTACAACGCCTGCCTGCTGGGCTGTCTTGTTCCGCGCATGCCGGAGGGCGGCTTCGGCGTTCGTAACAGCCGCGTAATCGCCATCGGTAGCGAGTGCCGCGCCAGTCAACATCGTCCAGGCCAGTAGCGACTTCAACAATTCAGCGCCCCCTACAATCCAGCGGGACACCACTTCAGGACGAAGCGAGCTTCAACGCGGGCGCCGGCTCCCCATGCCCATCGTCGCGCGTCGGCTGGGCGCAGCTGGCGCAATGCAACCATAATTACATTTAGAATGAAATCAAAGTAAGTAAACGCATACTTATCAATAAAGGAGCGCGGGATGTCGATTTATACGTAGTAGTTATTGAAATCCAGCGCATATATATGACAGTTCCATCGTCATTTGCGTTGCGTTGTGCGCTCGAGTTGTGGCGCCTAAGCGCCATTCAGCTAAGGAGCTCCGCCGTTGACCGAAAAGAAAAGCCACGTGTACCTGAGGTGCGACGAAATCCTCAGGGGGCTGAAGGTAGCTGCCGCCCAACTTGGCGTGACAGTGACCGACCTAGTGTCGGATGTCCTGTTCGAACTCCCCTACGACGTACACCACGTGCCACCCGGCGTGACCGGTGCGGAGGCGCTGAAGGTGCTGAGAGAGCTTCGCAAAAGGCGACGTGAGGGCGGGACGCGCTGATCGGAGGACGCCATAGCAGAGCACCCGTGCACTCCATCGCTATAGCTAACTCATCACACAAGCTACTAGAGGAAAAATGAATACCACCCCTGCCTTTGCATGCGCCGCTTACCTCAGTGCAAGTATCCAGCGGCTCCAGCCTCCCAAGTCCATCGAGCAGATTGCCCACGAGGCGGGCTTCAGGAGGGCAGTCATGCTCGAAGCCGTCCTTTCCGGAGAGGTGGCTCTGCCCATGGACCGCACTTTCCACCTTGCAGGAGTTGTTCGCTGCGATCGCGCCGAGCTGTTCAAGTTGGCCATGAAGGACCACCGCCTGGACAGGACGCTATTGCCGATGCTTGAGGCCCTCGACGAGTTCATGGTAACCGAGGAGGAACTGCACCTCCTCGGCTTGGTGCGCAAGCGCCTTGCGGGTCGCGATCTGTTCATGACCGACGCGGTCGAGGAGTGGGTGGAGACCTTCCCGCCGGAGGCCACTTGACCGCCTGGTACAATGCGTTCTGCCGTGGGTTGGCCACTCTTGTGAGCGGCCAGTCCCACCGTGTCGCCATCTTCATCGATGCTGATAACGTCCCTCCACGCGTTGGCGACGCTCTATTGAGCTACGCGAGGACGTTCGGGCGCATCGCGCATGCCGAGTTGTTCGCCAACTTCGCTGGCGGAGCAATGGCGGGCTGGGCAGGGCAGGTTAGGCAACATGGTTTCGTCTGCCGCCACATCTTCAGTGCCAGCGGCAGGAACGCAGCAGACACGGCTCTGACAGTAGCCGCGATGGATCACCTCCATCGTGGCGCTGCCAAGACCTACGTTATCGTGACGTCCGACGCCGATCTCGCCCCGCTTGCCCATAGAATACGAACGCAGGGAGCGCAGATACACGGCGTGGGTTCCCAGCACGCGGCCAAAGCATTCCAGCAGGCTTGCGATCGCTTTGTCGCCCTTGCCGACCTTGACGCAGCCATCAAGGGGAGGGCGCCCGCTGGCGTCATTCCAGCAGACCTATGGCAGCACGGACCAAGGGAAGCCGAGGACCACATCCTTGCCGCTATGGTCCGCCTCGGCGGTGCCCGGGACTGGATCGAGATCTCTCGTCTCAGTCACGAGCTGGCGAAGTCCTATGGTCGTTTCGATCCCCGCGCCTTCAGTCGACGCAGCCTCACGGCACTGCTCGAAGCTCTCGACAGCGTGACGGTTGACCGTACGTCCCGCCCGGGGCGGGTGCGTGTTGCCCTGCAGCGCAGCGAGTAGGAATGGCTGTGGTTTCGTACAGGGGAAGAGTGAAGTCTTAGGTTTTCCGTGATCAGCGCATGGGAGTGCGTCGGGGGTCCGGCATGGTCGGGGCGCCTAACCTCCTCTCCCGGGGGGTTAGTCGTGCTCACCCCAACAAGATGGACTAGGACTAAAGGGGGTGGTATACACATAAACACACCCCCTCCTCCTGAGCACCCCTAGTATGACTAGCAGCCCGAAGCCAAAGACAAAGCCCGCCGTCTCCTTCCGTAGGGTCTCCACCGACCGACAAAACGACGAGGGCATCGGCCTTGAACTGCAGAAGCGTGCGATCGACGGCTTCGCTTCTGCAGCCGGCTACCGGGTGGTGGAGGAGTATGTCGAGGGTGGGGTCTCTGGCGGCGCTGCATTGGGTAAGAGGCCAGTCCTACGCAGTGCACTGGATCATGCTCGCCGGCTTGGTGCTCCACTTATCGTCGATGGTCTTTCACGGCTTTCGAGAGATACCGGCGCCATGGAGGAGATCGTGCGCGAGTTTGGCGTCCAGATCGTCTCTGCACGTGATGGTGACGTGGATGAGGCTATCGCTCTTGGCCAGGTTGCACGGGCTCAGAAAGAGCGTGAGCTGATCGGCGAGCGCACCCGCCACAAGTTGCAGCAGCTGAAGTCACAGGGAGTGGTCCTGGGCAACCAAACCAACCTCCCGGAGGCCCAGAAGCGGGGCGCTGAGAGCAACGTCTTGGCTAAGCGGCAGAAGGCGCTGGAGATACTACGGGTGCTCGAGGAAGCGGGCCTTGGCGACAACGTCACTGCTCGAGAAGTTGCCGATGCGCTAAACCAGCGTGGGGTCGTTAGCCGCACAGGGCTCACCTGGAACAGGACGAGTGTTAGGGGACCTCTCCGGGAAGCCCGTCTGATCGCGCTGGAGAAGCCCAACCAGTCGCTCACCGACAACCCTAATTTCGGTCGCTTCGCGTAGGTGCAGCGAAGGCGGTGGCCGGAACGCAGGTGGCTGTCAGCCCGAGGCTCGCTTCAGCCTCTTCAGCAGCTCGCGGGTTCGCGTCGCCGTAAAGGGCAGTCCAGTATACGTCGTCAACCCGGCCCGGTTGAGCGCGATCGCCAGGTCGAAGTCGGATATCTGCGGCTTCACGGCACGCTGCCTTTCGATCTCGACCTTGAGCCGTTCCAACCGCACTTTGTTGTCTATGGCGCGCTTCTCGTTCGCCCGCGGCAGGAAGCGCGCCGCACGCTCGGTCGGTGTCATTGGCTTGGGCAGGATCGTGTACCCCGGCAACAGGCTGGCGCCGATAGCAGGGTCGGCGTTCAGCTTGGCTAGCAGCAGGGCCACAGCATTCGCCGTCTCGAGGTCGGGATCGTGCCCTGTGGGTGGGGCGGTGATCGACTCCGATAGTGCACTCTTCTCCACTCTCATCCTCTCCTCCTGGTACGAGTTCGACCGGTCCCAGATGACACGCAGCAAGCCGAACGACTGCATTATACTTAAGACTGTGGTTAAGTTTTGACCGGGCCAGTGATAGCTGACCCTGGTGTCGGCAGGCGCCATCGCTTGCTGGCGTTGTTGGATCGAGCTTAACTTCAGGCGCCTGCCACAAGGGTCGGCACCTGCGCGATGACATCGAGGAACGACCATGCAAAGCTCGGCCCATGTTCAACAGATCGGCTCAAGTGGCCGGGCTCGATGAAGAGGTGCATCCCGTGGTGTGGCTAGCGATCCTGTGCCCACCCTTGGCGCTTCTGCTGTTGGCCATGAGAGCCGGCAAGAAGGACCTTCCCCGTCATGAGGGAGGTGACCTTGTGTTCTGGCGCGCAGCGCTGATCTGGCTTCCGGCGGGGGCGTTGGTGGTATGGCTGGCGGCCCAGCTAAGCGGGTAGGTGCAAGTGCAATCTGCCGCGTACTCCCGGCACGATCCCGAGGGGATCTCGTCAGCGACGTAAGCCATGTCCGTAAACCAACAACCCAGTCGGCTGACCCGGGACGTCATCGTCCGGTTTCGCCACTCGGAATACCTGTTTTGCGCCTCCCCGTCAGAGAGCCTGTAGCGACGCACCTTCGTTCGCCGTTACCCAGGTACGTAACGCTATGTTTCCTCAATGTTGACAAGAACTCTGTTTCTGCGGTTTTCCGGATCCCTGCAACACGCTCTGGCTGTCGCTCGTGTGGTGCGGCGTCGCAGGGCATTCTGGTGCGTCACGCAGGGCAGCAATACCCTCTGCTGGAGCAGGGAGCGCGCTGGGACCGACGGTGGCTCGCATGGCGAGCGAGCTGACATTCAAATGTCGGCGGCGCGGCATAGCCAGTCTGGGCGACCAGGACGCCATCTCCAGATAGATCCTCGCATAGCGGGAAGGAGGTCGGCTGCCGCCGCAACCTCATGTTGCCGCCCGTCTAATAGCCCCGCAGCCTCCTGCTTGCCGCCAACGGTTCAACCGTCCCGCCCACAGCCGATCTGGCCAAGGTCCCACTTGAGCCCTTGCAAAGCACCAACCCTCGCTTGGTGCTATAGGCCCATTTAGCCCTCGGATCCCATCTTCTGCACTCCGTCCGACCGCTGGCTATAACCTGGTCTCTAAGCAAACCAGGAGCATTCATTGACCATCTTTCTCGTCCCCGACTCTGACACCCAGTGGATCACCTCCCACTCCGGAGATAGTTACCCCCGTCAGGTCGTCATCGACCTTGGCCGCCCCGGCATGCGCTACGGCATCGAGATGCGCGACCTGATCCACTGGACTGCCTACCGGCTCGATACCGGCAGCCAGGGGTTGATCACCAATCATCGCACCGCCGCTGTTCTGCGGAACATCGCCGAGGAGTTCTATCCTTACATCGACGACGAGGCGGGCTACCTTGCCGAGGAGATCGAGGACGCCGGCGGCGAGTGCGATACTGACTTTGAGGATCCGACCGTTCCGAGCGTCGACCGCCGCCTCCTTGGCCTCGAGGACGGTATGGCAAAGGTGGACTACACCTTCGTTGAGACCCTCTTGGGTGACCAGGAGCCGCACCCTATTCTGCAGCACAACGCTGCGACGACCATCGACTTTGAGTTCCCTAGCGCGGCGGTCCAGAAGTTCGGAATTCGGGGCATTCGCGTCTGCGTGCTCGATCTGGTCGGCTGGCTCACGGAGGGGGCCATCCGGTCAGCACTCGCGTTCAAGGAGAATCAGGACACCTGGCTTGATGAACTCGAGGCTGCGGGACTTCGCGCTAAGGCAGCCGGCCACCGGTATCGAACCGACCGGGTGCGGTGGTTCACCGAACGGCGGTCCACCTCCTCGTCGCCCGGGGTGCATGCCCCGTCTGCGGCGGAGCAGGACCGCATGCTCATGGAACTCTCAGCGCTGATCTAGAGGGCACTTAGGGTAGAGCATCGCTAGGTCTCGCCGCTAGTTGGCGAGACCTGTCTGACTGTCTCCACCCCCACTCGGCCCGCCACCATACAATAACACTTGACACATAACACATAACGTGTTATTGTTATTTCACACTGAGGAATACGTGATGGCAAAGACCGCAGCAGAAATTCAAAAGGCCTACCGGCAACGGAAGAAGGCAGCGCTGTCCCGGGCGCAGGATCAGTCGATGGAGTTCGCCGATCGTTCGGTGGCAGAGTACCATTCTGGTTCGCCCTTTGGGTTTGAGGAAAGCTTCGACGCCTTCGGCGTGCCTCTGCACACGTTGTCGTGGCTGGATCCCGTTCAGCGTTTTTATTCGGACGGTGTGGGCGACAAGACCATGTCCGCGATTGAGAGGCTCGAGGGACTCGCGGGTTGCTTCCATGACGCTGCGATCGAGCTCGCCACCTTCATCAATGGCTATAAGGTCGCCGAGGCGGAGAGGGTTCGCAGCGAGCTTGTGGGGGCGAAATACGAAACGCCAGCGGAGCAGAGAGCGGCAATCGACAAGATTGCGAGGATCGATGCTGTGATCAAGTCACTATCGAGACGCCAGCGGGTCAACCTGCCGGTCATAGGAACCAACGTCGCGTAAGAAGACGCGCGGTTGTTGCCTGTGGGCGCCGGTCGAGAGACCGGCGTTCTTTTTTGCCTGATCAACAAACCCATTTGGCTCGCCTTTCGCGAGGGCGGCGAAGCCATGTCCAAAGCGATACCCCACACACACAAAGGACGTTTGAATGAACACCACCGCCATCAACCCCGGCGACCGGCTGCTGACTGAGTCAGAACTCTACCTCCACTACACCCACATGACCGTCGAGAAGTCGTGTAACGTCGGCGCCATCGAGAGCTACGTGCCCGATGACCTCCTCGATCAGGGGCAGACCTGCGCCGCACACGAGTTCACGCAGTCGGCGAGGGCTTCGCTGGAGGGCACGGACCGGCCTCAGGATGAGCTCTACCAGTTGGTCGACGACCTTCAGAACTTGACTGAGGCGTTTCGCACGGTGTGGAACGACTTCAGCGCCCTGAAGCTTCGGTCGGAAACCAGGATTCTCCCCGAACCCGAGGAGAATGCACCGGATGAGATCTGGGACGGCTACGAGGCGAGTGTCCGCTACCGGATGCCGTAGTAGGTCGGGACTTGGGCGCCGGCTAACAGCCGGTGCCCTCCAACTGTCGCCTGCACCTAGCTCGCCCAGGCCTATCCTAGGTGCGCACGGCGATGTCTCACAGCGCCAGCTCGAGAAGAACCATGCTCGATGAAACCTTGAACCACCCGGCTATTCAACGCGGAAGCCAGAGAACGATGTCGGGATAGCCGCGCTGGCGGCGCCTGGCGCCGCTCCTCAACCATAGAGATTAAGTGGATTTGGAATGACTACGAATGACGAAATCGCCAGCCCGATGACTGAGCGGGAGCTTTTCGCGCAGTTCCTTGGAGATTCGATCCGTGATCTCGCCTGGAACGACGAAGACACGGTCCGCGAGGCCATGAGTGACCCCGGCGAGTTGGGCTTCGCCGAACCTATCGCTGAGTTTGTGTTGCGTGCCCTGATCAAGGTGGATCAGCCGTCTAGCGAGTTCTGGGAACAGGTTGATGCTCTTGAGACCGTCTACGTCAAGTTCAAGAGCGCGTATGAGCACTACGAGCAGTAGCGGCTGGAACGCGCGGTCCGGCTTGGTCCTGCGGGTAACACTCCTGCTGGGTGGGATGATGGCATCCGCTACCTTCATGCTCCGATTGCTAAGGGCGCGGCTCGTGTAGCCGAGTAGCACGACAACGAACCGCAGACCGGGCGCGGGCAAGCGCCTCGACTGCACGGAAGAATATTAACCAGCTCCTAACCATGGCATGGCCTCGCACAGGGGCGGCGAAGCCATGCCTTGCATCACAGCCCGAAGGACCAAGACATGTTGCACGTCAATCCCATGCTCATCCCCGTCGCGCTGACGCCGCAGGACATTTTCGAGGCCTACCTTGCCTGTTCGGAAGACTGGCTCGAAGGAAACACCCCGACCTTCGAGGTTTCGAACGGGCCGAGCCCGTATTCGGATGCCCAGGATCTCATCGACGCGATCCTCTGCGACACGCTGGAAAACGACGACCCCGGCACGCGCCTCAGGGAACACCTCGACCATGTTCGCGGCAGCCTGAGGGTGCTTGTGGCCTTGGTGAACGGCTTCGACAACTTCGAGGTCGGTGCGCTGGCGATCCTCAGCAGGCTCAACAACCTCGATAGCGCTGAGCTGAATGCCTAGTGAATAGCTGCTTGTGGCCGGCCGCAACGATTGCAGCCGGCTGCCCAAGCTTGTGATGAGCCATACCACCCGCATCCCGGAGAACGCCTATGTGGGACACGTCCCAGCCTGCCTGCATTGTTCGTGCCGAGGAGAACGCAAAGCTCATGAGCGTGCTCCCCCAGAAGCTCATCGACTTAGAGTCCCGGCGGTCGAGGCTCCGGTGGCATGGCTACCAGTTCTTGAGCCCGCTCGAATGCACCAGGCAGTTCGCAGCCCACTACCGCTCACAGTTCGCATCGACCTTCTATGGCGCCTGCGACTTCGATCCCGAGATCGGTACTCCCGAGTTTGAGACGCTGTGGGAGATGCGGCTGGCCGCGGATGAATGCTCCTACATGTCGTACCGCATGTATCTCGAGATTGCATTCCATCTGTTTCGCAAGAAGGACCCGGAACCCTTTCGCCGGCCGCACATGTTCTTTGCAAACCGTCAGGATAAGCCGTCCTGGATTAAGCAGGTGAAGAAGCAGGAGTTGTGGGACTGGGACGTCTCGAAGGTCGCCGAGATGGGCGAGTTTCAGCGTTTCAGCTACGCGGGGCTTCCTGCACAGGACAAATTCAGGAACTGGATCTCGAACAAGGCGAAGTCGCGTGGATGGCGTTGGACCGCTGAGCGGTACGTCCTGCAGTCGCCGGTCTGGTCGCCGGCGGAGTTGGTGGCTGGCCTGGCGGGAAACGAGCGTTCGGAGGCGGTCTCCCAGATGAAGGCCATCCGCAACCCGATCGTCAGGGTGGCGGAGAAGGTGGGGCCTGAGGCCCTTATCCAGACGTGCTTTGCTTGGCCGCGCTCGCGAGCTCAAGCCGAGAGGTGTGCTGTTTGCCCGCAGGAAGCCGCCTGTTCGGTTGTCTTGTGAAGCGATAGTTGCCTAGCCTACGATATCTAGCTCCAGCCTCTGGTATAGGATATCACAGCTTCTCCTGTGCGGCGGATTCGTAGAAAAAGAAGCTACAGCTTGCTTTTTATGATCGGATGGTCATATAGTAAACTATGGCGCGATACGTGGCGCGTCGTATGCTCAGGAGCGGAGATAGAAAGCCATAGCTGATCAACTGCGCACTGCACAGGTCCTGTACAAGGGGCGAGCTGCTGGGACCGTCGTTGAGACGGTCACTGGCGGAACGCGCTTTGTGTACGCGGATGAGTGGCGCCAGGACATCGCATGCTGCTTTCCCGTCGTCCGCCGAGAGCATGATTGGGCCAATGGCCTCCATCCCTTCTTCCAGCATATCGGGCCGGAGGGGTGGTTGCGGCAGGAGCAGGCCCGCGGAGCGCATATCCAAGGGGATGACGATCTGGGCCTGCTCCTGCGCTATGGTGCGGACTGCATTGGTGCCGTGGGCATTCAACCTCTGGAGCAAGAGGCTCAAGGTGACGTCGCAGGGGCCGGGCCTAGCCCCGGTCGAACCGTCTCAGGCGTCCAGAAAAAGCTACTCGCCGTGAAGACGAAAGATGGCTACGCACCGGCTGGACCTGATGGTCCGGCGCCCTACATTGCCAAGTTCAACTCGGAGGCGATCACCACACTCGTCCAGAACGAAAATCGGTGCCTGAAGTGGACGGCTGAGCTTCTCGGCAGACGAGAGGTAACGCAGTTTGGCTTGGGCAAGATCGCAGGTGACGTGGCCCTCATTGTCATCCGGTTCGATCGACAGGCGAATGGCGATAAACTCAGGCTTGAAGACTTCGCACAGATCCTCCAACAGCCGCGCGGCAACGACTACAACGGGAAATACCAGTCGTCCTACGAGGCAATCGCGGAAGGCATCCAGAAGCACTCGGCACGACCGATTATCGATCTGCAGCGCTTCTACGAGCGTTTGATCACCTTCGCGCTAATCGGCAACTGCGACGCCCACCTCAAGAACTTCTCCCTCCTGGAGCAGCCCGAGGGGTTGAGGCTTTCGCCGACCTACGACGTGCTGAGTACTGCCGTGTACCCCACTTTCGAGCGCGTCTTCGGGCTCACTATAGACGGCAAGCGCCGCAACCTGGACCAACTCGATGGAAAGCTGCTGAAGAGCTTCGGCAGGTCAATCGGGATCAAGGAGCCTGCGATCGAGCAGACCTTCCGGAAGCTGAAGCGCCAAGTCCCAAAGGCCGCGGTCCATATCCGGCCGCCGGAAGCCGAGGCTCCCGATGGTTTGGTCAACCGCATCGCAGAGATTGTGAGCAACCAATGCGTGAGAATTCTGGGGGACTGACCCTCAACTGGCAGCGGCTGGTCACGGAAGCTATTTCTCGACGGAAGCTCGAACGACTGACTCAGCGCGAGCACGCGGCCCTTGCTGGGGTTAGCGTGCCTACGATCGCAGCATTCGATCGCGGTGAAACCACCGTGTCGCTCGCCAAGGCCTTCGACATCCTGCGCGTAGTCGGACTGCTGGACGAGCCGGAAGAAGGCGGCGCCCAGGAGCGTTTTCTGCGGGAGTCGTTCGAGCGCTGGCAGTCGCTGACCGCTGAACTGCCATCGGGCAACCCTGCTCGCTTCCCGGACGGCTTCTATCGCGTGGATTACTGCCTAGAAGGCGAGCTGAAGCATTTCACAATGAGTCAGTTCGAGCAGGTTCTTCGACAAGCAGTCACTCGCTACACAGGGTGGCCCGCCTTCGTCACCATGGGCCGTGAGGAGCTGGCGCCGAAGGAGATCGATGGTGCCATCGAAGCTTGGCTCAAGCCCGACAATCCGGTGCACCGCTCCAAAAGCGATCCTGCCCATTGCGACTACTGGCGGGCAGTCCCTTCAGGCCGCTTCTCTCTGATCCGCGGCTACCAGGAGGATAGCCAGGAGACATTTCCGCCGCGAAGCATCTTCGACACCACCCTGCCGACCTGGCGCCTCGGGGAGGTGCTGCTACACGCCGAGCAAACCGCAGCCTTGATGGCGAAGGGGACGCCGATCGACATCACGGTTCGTTTGCGAGTGCTGTATACTGGGATGCAAGGCCGCCAGTTGCGGAATTGGGCCAACCCATTGTCAGGCATGATGCTCGTGGGACGACCGGCGCGCACCGACGAGGTACTGCTTGAGGCAGAGGTCCCAGCAAAGGGCATCAAGGAACGGCTGGCGGGGCATTTGCTGCCGCTCGTCTCATCACTGTATGAGCGGTTCGATGTTGGCGGGCTGTCCCTTGAGCAGGTCAGCGCGGAGGTCGCAGCGCTGCTCAATGGCCGATACTAAATGTCCCGCCCACTGCGTTCGTAACCCGGCCATTCGTCCGGGTAGATACGTCGTCTCAAGTCTGTTTTGTCGGCCGGCTTTCCGCCGGGGCAGACTATGATGACCAGATCCCATATCACTAAGCCCACTATCTCCGACGTCTGCCGGAAGCGGGCTCCGCCGTATCTGCCTCCCGCGTACATAGAGGCGGGACGTTACGGCCGGGCGCTGAGTGTCCAGATCTGGAAACGTCTCGACCGTGGGCCGATAGGTGTGTGCCGGCCGCGAAATGAGACCGCGCAGGCGACCTAAAGATTGAAACATTGCCCCGCCCAATAAAGTCTTTTGATTGTCCTAACTGTGCGGGGCCACTGGGCGCAAGATCAGCATGCGGCGATTATTTCGCCGCTAAGGTGAATGACCGAGGCGGACCTCCTCGAATGGTGCGCTGAACAGGTTGCGCCACCCGGACATATGTCCGGGTGGATGACTGCCCGCCAGTATCCATCTCAGCCGGCCTTCCAGCCGGAGCCGACAATGCCCACTAACTCCCCGATCACTGAGCGAATGGTCTCGGACTACTGCCGGAAGCGCGTCGCGCCTTACCTGCTACCGGTGCACACGGAGGCGTTGCGCAAGTTCCTGATCGCATCGCTCGACGCCCGTGTCGGCATTCCGCGGTACGCAGGGAAATACGACTGGCAGGCCGTGGCCATGCTCACCAACATCCCCCACGAAATGCTGGTCCAGGCAGGACGCCATATCGCGCCACTGCTCGATGCCATTACCCGTTCGGTCGCCGGCGCTGCCGCGAAACAACAGGTCACCAAAGCCGAGACTCCGCTCACTCAACACCTGGCGAAGTCCGACAACGCACCCAAGCGCAGTCTCGACGTAACCGATCGTGCCAACCGGGTTCTCTCCGGAGTGTCTGAGCCAAAACCGCGGGTTGTTATGCCGGCGCCGATCAGGCCGAAGCGTCAATACCATCGACGACCGATCGTCGAGTTTGCAGACCCTCTATGGACCGAATGGCAAGACGTCGACGGCTTCGCAGACGCACTCAATCTGCATATCAAGCGCCACGGCGACAGTGTCCGGCATCTGTTCCACGCCGTCGCCCGCGACGACAATGCAACCAACCATAGAACGTTGATGAAATGGGCAACGGGCGAACTCGCCCCGCGCTCGATTCAGAGCCTTGAGGTGCTGGCGAGAATCGAGCGCCGATATCGGCTGCCCGAGGATACTTCAAAGCCAAGCTGCCCTATCTCGGCAGGGCTCGAACTGGCCATGAAGGGTGCAAATGCGCAGACACAGGACGCTAGGAACGGGCCTGCCTGCAGATCGCAAGGCTCTAGGGCTTTGGTCTCTTGAACCCAAACTAGGGCAGGACCCGGACTTTCGCTGGGTAGCTTCGATCCGTCGTGCATGACATAAAGTGGTCGCGCACGATATTGCAATATTATGCGCGATGGGCGTATATCGTGCGCATTGAGCGGAGACAGGCAGATGGCATTTCGAGCGGATGAGGCGGCACAGGACGGTTTTGAGCAGGCCAAGCGCTATCTGGTGTCGCAGGAGTTCGACGCCGACAAACGTAAACAAGCCCAGCGGAAGTTGGAGGAACTGGTCGATATCTACGGACCGGTGGTGCGCGGCTATCCGACTTGGCACCCGCTCGTTCCTCAGTCCAATCCTCGCGCCCCGGTCACTACTCCAAGCGATCAGCACGGCTATGTCGGCCTAGATCATACGGTCTGTTTCGCTCATGCCTTCTTGTCTTGCCCGTACGATGATGGTCGCCGCATTCTCGAGTCGGTCGAGAAGATGGCGCCCCATCTGTATGCCGAAGTGACCGTAGAAAGGCTGGACGTGTCCTTCTACAACTCAGGTACAACGGCCATTCTGGTGCGCTGCGACTGGCACCAGAACCTATTCCAGCACATGGTTCCGAAGAGCTTGGCCGTGCCCTTGATGATTCAGGAAGAGATGCGGGCATGGCCTGGAGCAGAGCTGGCCGAGCGCTGGGAAACGATGGCGCCGTATTTTCTTGGAAGCCCACATGGCGCCCGCTCGTCGCTGTTCGTGAGCCAGGACACGGCCATGGCTATGAAGAAGGCCTACATGGCCTTGGTTGAATCCGGCATGTTCGGTCCACTCCGAATGGATTGAATCGCCGTGTGCTCTAGCTCGAAGCGGTCGTTGGCTCTCGTTTGAGCCAGAAAAAAAACGAAAGGCCCCGGTTTCCGGGGCCTTTTTATTCGTCATCGACGCTGAGCCAGACTGTTACTCGTCAATAAGGCACACTGTGGTTTGGATCGTCTAAACCTATGTGGGCGGTCACAACAAAACAGCTAGACAGCCGCCGTTCCGGGCCCGTGGTGGTCCCGCAGTTTTCACACAGCAAGCAGCCGCCGCGTACCTCCATTCATAACTTGTGGCCGGTCAGGAAAATCCCAACGGAGAGCCTAAGCGGGAAAAAGCCCGGATTTCCGGGCTTTTTGCTAGTGATCAGGAAAGATCATTCAGCGATTAGCATTAGCAACAACACGGCAGGCCATTGGTTAGCTGAAGCCCTGTCGCTTCGCAGTCATCGCACGAGATGCGGTTCTCCTTCACCTGCATCTAGTTCTGGCAACGACGCCCCCCGCGCCTTTGGATCGCAGTTGCGACGGTTGCACCACCGGTACTTTCGCCCGCGAGGCGGGATTGGAAGGCAATTTGTGATCATTCCACAGCCCGCTGTGGGAGCAGATGAATTTGCAGCGCTATTCTAGAGCGCAGATGCGCAGATGCTCGCTGTGATTTCGCCCGTCGCGGCGTGGTGAGATGGCTCCGAACTTCATTCCTGCCGACCCCTTTGCGGCTACATCTGCGGTACGATCCCGGTACGTGGTGTCAGCCATTGCGATATCCCGGTATTCGATCTTCTGCACTCCGTCGATCTGCCGGCTAAAACAAGCGAGAGAGATCGCTGTCGCTCCTCTTGGCTGGACGTTCCATCCCGGCATGACGATCTGAAGTTGGTGACGCTGTGCAGACTTTGAGGAACAGGAGGCAGGAGGTAGTACCGACGCAAACGCGCAACTGGGTCGCCGACAACGACGATGAACTGCCGATCGAGCTTGTCGCCATCGTCGTGGCCATCGCCCGTGCGGCCGCTCGACGCGACCACTACACTGCACTTAGGGACAATCCAGACCGTGACTAGAGCCGCCATCTACGCCCGCTACTCCACCGAACTGCAGAGCGATCGGTCGATTGAAGATCAGGTCGCTCTTTGTCGCCGCTTCATTGAGCAGCGCGGGTGGCGGCAGGCAGCGACATTTTCCGATCGCGCGCGATCAGGCGCATCGATGATCGGCCGCGACGGGCTGACGGACATGATGGCACGGGCGCGCGGTGGGGAGTTTGATGTTGTCGTCGTGGAAGCTCTGGACCGCATCTCCCGTGACCAGGAGGATCTGGCGGGGATCTACAAGCGCCTCAGTTTCCTGGGTATCGAGATCGTAGGTGTCCACGACGGCAAGGCTGACCAAATCCAGGTCGGCATCCGCAGCCTTGTCGGCTCCCTCTACCTTGAGGACCTTAAGCACAAGGTTCACCGAGGGATGGATGGGGTGGTTAGGGATGGCCGGCACGCCGGCGGACGCGCCTATGGCTACCGGCCTAAACTGGGACACCCCGGAGAGCTAGAAATTGTCGAGGACGAGGCAGCGATCGTTCGGCGCATCTTCGAGGAGTTTCGATCCGGCATCTCGCCTCGCGACATTGCCAAGGGCCTAAATGCCGATAGAGTGCCCGCCCCTCGAGGAAGTGACTGGCTGGCATCAACCCTCAACGGCAATGCCTCGAGAGGTCACGGCATCCTAGTGAACCCAATTTATGCAGGTCGCATCGTTTGGAACCGCGTGCGCATGGTGAAAAACCCCGATACCGGCCGCAGGGTGTCTCGCATCAACAAGCCGACCGAATGGGTTGTCGCCCCAGCTCCGGAACTGGCGATTGTCTCGACCGAGCTATTTGACGCGGTGCAACAGCGAAAGGCCGCACGTTCGCACACGCCTCACGCCCTCAGGCGCAAGGCTAGGCACCTGTTCTCTGGTCTACTGAAGTGCGGGTGCTGCGGTGGTGGTCTCTCGGTCAAGGACCGTGACCACGGACGGGTTCGGCTCATCTGCACGAAGTCGAGGGAGGGCAGTAACTGTACCAATCGTCGGCATTTCTACCTCGACGAAATCGAAGGACGCGTATCCAGCGGTCTGCGGAGGCGGTTGGGAAGTCGGGTTGCCATCGATCGATTTCTCGAGATCTACGCAGATGAGCGCCGCCGCTTGGCCGGCGATCGTGTTGGCGTGTTGGAGAAGCTGGATCGTCGACTAGCGGTCATTGACGCTGATTTGGGTCGTGCGACCCGCATGCTCATCAGCGGTGTTCTCGATGAAGCGAAGGGTGCGGCCGAGATTCGTGAACTCAAGTCCGAGCAGGCGGCGCTCTTGGCCGAACGCGACGCCACTGAGGAGATTGTGCCAGACCTGACGGTTCATCCCGCGGTTGCCGACAGCTACTTGGCGTCTCTGAATAACCTGGGGGAAGCGCTGCGCGGTCCGGAGGGGCCGTTGGAGGCTGAAGGATTCACTGCCCTGCGTGATCTCGTGGATAGCATCGTTGTCACCCCGGACAACACCAGTTCTTCCCCCTTAGTCGAGGTCGTCGGCAATTTGGCGCTCTTCCTCGTACCGGCTGGTTCTTCGTCGGGGGGTAAGGTGGTAGCGGAGGAGGGATTTGAACCCCCGACACACGGATTATGATTCCGCTGCTCTAACCAACTGAGCTACTCCGCCCCTGTCGCGGGCGGCTGAGCCGGCCCTAGGCGCGGCGCCTTATTAGGTTTGGGGCGGGTGGGTGTCAAGCGATCTTGGGGCGTCGTTTGCCCGTTCGGGTGCGAGCGGCGTGAGCCAGGTGGTTACGGCGCCTTCGCCCACGAGGCCGCGCCAGATCAGGCGGGTGGCCGGCAGCTTTTCGCCGAAGCGGAGGGAGACCCAGCCGCCGTCGGGGCGGTCCACCCCGGTGGTCGCGGCGATCGAGTCGCTGGGGAAATCGAGGCGGAGGAGGGTGTCCGTTCCGCGTCGGACGATCACCGATTTGCCGGCCTGCACGGCAACGAGGCCCGGGGCCAGCTGGAAGACCAGTTCGGCCTCCAGGGGCGGGCCGCCGAGCAACTGGTCGGTGACCGAAATCTTGCCCGGCTCGATCATCACTTGCCGTTGCACCAGGCGGCCGAAGCGGCGGCGATACCCGTCATGCGTGGCGCGTAGCCAGGGGCAAGGCTGGTCGCCCGCTTCCTCGAGGTGCGCTGAGGCCTTCTCGGACCAGTTGAAGGGGCCCGACATCGTGCTCTGGCTGGCCCGTTCGAGGTTGAGCGTGTTGTGCGCCGGGGTGGAGCGGAACCAGCGGCGCCACTCGCCACCCGAGCCGTAGAGCCAGGTGCCCGGGTCGACCAGCACGGGCTCGCCATCGAGGCTCAGGGTCAGCGACAGCGCATCGGCGTGGCCGTGGGCGGCGATCGACAGGTAGCCGAGCCGGCCATGATCGAAGGTCAGGCGCGCGTCGCGGCCATTCGGGCGGCCATGCCAGACGCTGAGACCGCCATCGGGAAAGGTCCTCAGGCCCTTGCGGCGCGGGGCAGGGCGGGGCGCCGGGCCGAAGACGAGGCTCCGGAAATCGCCGGTTTGCGGTCCCGGAATGCCCAAATAGCCCGCGATGGCACCGGCGAC
>JAEYTN010000418.1 GCA_023433985.1 Pseudomonadota bacterium
TCACCAGCCGGCGCTGCGCCTTGGCCGACAGGTGGAACCGCGACCGGGCGGGCATGGCGCCCGCATCAGGGTCGGCTAGGGACATCGTTCAGCTATCCGGGCTCGAAAAAGGGGCGCGACGTGAACCTCACGTCGCGCTTTCAGTCAGGGAGAGGTGCTTACTGCCGCGAGGCGGCGTCCGCCCAGTCGGCGTTCAGCTTCTCGATCGCCGCGTTGTAGTCGTCGGCGAGCATGACGGACTGGATGCCGTGGCCACCCGAGTAGTTGATCAGGTTGGCGGTATTGGCATAGGCCGGGCCGGGCGGGATCTGCTCGATGATGGTCGGCCCGTAGCTCTGGATCTCGGCGAGCTGCGGCAGGGTCGGCTCGAGCTTCTTGTAGCCGGGGATGAAGCCGGCGATCTGCGAGATGTCCGACTTGGTGAGCAGGAAATCCACCCAGGCCTTGGCGGTCACGGGGTTCTGCGAGTTCACCGCCACCGACAGGCCGTAGTCGGGGCCCGAGTTGACGTTGTACTTGCCGCTGTCGTCGTAGGGCAGCGGGAAGTAGCCGATGTTCTCGGCATTGGCCGGCACGCCCGCCTTGGCGCTGCCTTCGGCGATGATCTGGTTGATCGACCAGTTGCCGAGGAACCACATGGCCGCCTTGCCGGAGGCCATCCAGCCCTTCGAATCTTCCCAGTGGTCGCCCGTCAGGTCTTCCTCGACGAGGCCCTCGGTGATGAGGGTGTGGAGCACGTTGAGCGACTTGCCGAGCGGCTTGTCGGCGGCGAACGGCGCCGGATCGGCCACGGTGGAATCGAGGAAGTCCGGCTGACCGGAAATGGCGACCGCAAGGCCGTTATAGACATCGAGCGGCCAGGCGGAGGCGAGGTTGGTCACCACCGGGGTGATGCCGGCGTCCTTGAGCTTGTGCGCGGCGGCGAGGAACTCCGTCCAGGTCTTCGGCACTTCAACGCCGGCCTTCTGGAAGGCTTCCTTGTTGTAGACCACGCCCTCGACGTTGACGCCGAAGGGCAGCGCGTAGTGCTGGTCGTCCACCGCCCAGTTCGAGGTGTAGTAGAAATCGGGCACGAGGCCGGTGTCGTCGAGCGGCAGGAAGAAGTCCGGCAGTTCGTCGCGCGGCACGGTCGGCGGGGTGTCGAGCACGTCGCCGTAGTCGCCGGTGGCGAGGCGGGTCGACATGGTTTCCGAATAGGTGGTGATGCCCTGCACGTCGACATCCTCGACGCCCGGGTAGAGGGCCTTGAACTCGGCCTCCCACTTATCGAACAGCCCTTCGGTCATGTAGCTGGTCCAGTGGGTGTAATAGACGATCTTGCCCTTGACCTGGGCGGGGTCGATCCCCTGGGCGTTGGCGCCGGCGGCGGACGCGAGAATTGCGAGCGTGCTGACGCCCGCCACGAAAAGGCGATTGAGCAATGAAACCTCCCTGGGGCTTAGCCACCTTATGGCCCGGCCCTTCCTCTCGGGCCGATGCGGTGAGACTACGAATGAGAACGTTTGTATGTCAATGCAAACGTTTGTATTTTGCATCGGATCGTGTGAGGCTGCCTGCGCGCCGGGATTGACCGGCCGCACGTTCGACCACATTTTGTCTCAAACTCCCGCCGAGAGCCCGCCGCGCCCGATGCATCGCCGCACCGCAGACCTGAGGTCGATCGCCAGCGAGCTCGGCCTCTCGATCTCCACCGTATCCCGCGCCCTCAAGGGCGACCCCAAGGTGACGCCGGCCACGCAGGCCCGCGTCAACGAGGCGGCGGACCGGCTCGGCTACCGGCGCAACCTGCGCGGCGTGTACCTGAGGACCGGCAAGACCTTCACGCTGTGCGCGCAACTGATCTCCAACCCCTCGCCGGATTTCGGCGATCCCGCGGCGATGCACCTGATCCAGGGGCTCATCGCCGGCACGGCGGGCACGGAGTTCAAGGTGGTGATCCGCCCGGTCGCCAATACCGAGGACCAGCTGCAGGCCTGTCGCGATACCGTGGCGGACGGACGCTTCGACGGCTTCATCCTCGATCATACCGAGCCCGACGACCGGCGCGTGCACTTCCTCCTGGAGCGGGGCCTGCCGCTCGTCACCTTCGGGCGCACGGGGCTCGAAGGCCATGGCTGGTTCGACATCGACAACGAGGATGCGGCGCTGGTCGCCACGCGGCACCTGATCGCGGCGGGGCATACCCGCATCGCGCTGATCGGCCCGCCCGAGCGCTTCGCGTTCGCCAGCCAGCGGCTCGCCGGCTATCGCAAGGCGCTCGAGGAGGCGGGGATCGGCTATGACCCGGGCCTCGTCATCGCCATGGACATCGACGTGCGCTCGGTGCGCGAGCGGGTGGCACAGATGCTGGCGCAGCCGAACCGGCCGACCGGGTTCGTCTCCTCCAACGAGCTTGCGACGGTGGGCACCATCCGCGCCTGCCGCGACCTGCCGGCGGAGGACTATGCCCGTTGCGGCTTCGTCAGCCGGGATGGGACCAAGCTCTTCGACTACCTGCAGCCGCCGGTGTCGTCGGTCTATTTTCCGCTGCTGGAGGCGGGCCGGCAGATTTCGGCCGACCTCGTCGCCGTCGTCCAGGGGGCGGCTCCCAACACGGTGCAGGACCTGCGGCAGGCCGAGCTGCTGCCGCGGTAGGCCCGGCAAAAAGCGGAAGCCCGGCAACTTCGTAACGGGGCGCTGCGTTGCCTTTCGATCCTCGCGGAGATCGGCATGGACGCCCTGACGCAAGCTTTCGCCGACCGCCTCGAGCCCGACCTCGCGCAGTTCGAGTCGAACGCAGCGCTGTGGCGGCTCGAGGTGCAGCGGCACGCCGCGCGCCTGCTCGATGACGAGGCGGTGGGGAGCAGCGACCCGGAGGCGCGGGAGGCAGCGCGGGTAGCGCTCGAGGGCGTGGAGTTCGAGATCGACCGGCTGCAGGGCTTCGCGCGCGAGCATGCAGGGATGGGCGACGGCATGGTGCTGCGGCTCGCCGAGGTCGGCCTTGCGCTCGAGACCGCCCGCCGCCGGTTGCGGCGGGCGCTGCTGTCGGGCGGAAGCGAGGCCGCCTAGCCGGCGCTACGCCGCTGCCGGCGTCGGCTCGCCGATGGACAGCATCAGCCGGTTGGCCCAGTTGAAGAAGGCAGCGGCCTGGATCAGGTCGTCGATGGCGAGGTCGTCGAGGCCCTGTTCGCGCAGCGCCGCGATCTCCTCGGAGCCGAACTCGGACGGCGTGGAGGTAAGCTTGACCGAGGCATCGACCAGCGCATTCCAGCGCTCGCCCAGGTCGGCTTCGACGCCTTCGGCGAGCAGCTTGTCCACGTCCTCGCCGCGCTTCGAATAGGTCGAGGCGAAGCGGGCGTGCACCGAGGCGCAGAAGATGCAGCCATTGTAGCGCGAGGTGGCGGCGGCGGCGAGCTCGCGCTCGGCCCGGGGCAGGCCGGCCTCGGTGTTGTAGAAGATATCCTTGTCCGTGAGGGTACTCGGGGTCGCGCGCCAGCAGCATGAAATAGGGCGACTTGGCGCGGCTCGCTTCGGTGAGCCCGTTCCAGTGGCGCTCCGTGAGGTCTTCTTCCTTCAGGGGCTCGAGCCAGGGCGCCCAGCCGATATTGGCCTGGGTGAAGGCGACGGGGCGGTCGGGATCGTTGTACGTGATGGACTGGGTCATGGTGCTCACTCGGCGGCGACGGACTGCGTCTGGGCGGCGGCAAGCGCCCGAAGCCCGGTGACGACGCGTATCTGGAAGGAGAGGAAGGCGACGAGCTGGCTCAGGGTGACGATGTCGTCGGTCGACCAGCCGGCGTTGAGCAGCGCCTGCAGCGCCGCCGAGCTCGCATCGCGCGGGCGGAAGACGAGCAGGTGCGCATGCGCCAGCGCCGCCTCGAGCCGGCCGAGCACGTCGCGGTTGGCGGGGGCCGGGGCGTAGAGCAGGCCGGGCGTGTCCTCGAGGCTGAGCGGACCGGCGGGGTAGCTGCCATAGGGGCCGCTGGTTTCGCCGCGGCGAATCTCGGCGCTGATGGCGCCGAGCAGGCCGGGCCGGTCGGCATGGCTCAGGGCCTCGCGGTAAAAGGCGGCGATCGCCTCGTCGCGGTGCAGCCCGGCGACGAAATAGGCGATGGCGAAGCGCTCCTCGAGCAGCACGGTACCCGGCGTCTTCGGGGCGAACAGCGCCTCGTAGCTGAGCTGTGCGTTGTCGCGCGCCTGCTGGCGGCCGGAGCGGATCCGGTCGAGCGCCGAGCCGGGGACGATGCCGACCAGCCGGTCGATGACGTCGGTAGGGGATTGGCTCATGGTGTCCTCCTTTGATGTGGTCTAGCGGACGAGGCTGAGGCGGGGAGCGGGCTTTTCGGCCTTCTGCCAGCCGAGCTGCGGGGCGACGTGGGCGGCGATCAGCTCGATCGAGCGCAGCACCAGCTCGTGCGGCGGATCGACCGAGTGGACCTGGAACACGACGTCGGTGACGCGCGGCAGCGTGGTGTCGCGATGGAGGCTTTCGAGTACATCCTCGACGGTGCCCACATGGGTGTCGGTGGCCGCGATGAGGTAGTCGAGATCGTCGCTTTCGAACTTGTGGCCGCCCTTCGCCAGGCCGGCCGCGGCTTTGCGGAGCCCGACCGCGGCATAGTGGCGGGCCTCCTCGCGGTTGTCGGCGACGAACAGGGTGCGCGAGGCAACGATGCGCGGCGCGATCTCCGGCGGCAGGTTCTCGTAGTAGGCGTCGATGATCGGGTGCTGCAGGTCGGGCAGGCTTGCGCGTGGCTTGTCGGCCGGCCGCGGCTGCGTGCGCGACAGCATCAGCCCGTCGCCCGCCTTGCCGGCGCGGGTGCCGCCGGCGACCGAGAAGGTCGCTTGCCAGAACCGCTCCAGCAGGTGCGGGGCCGCCGGGTAGAGCTTGGTGTCGCCGACGATGGGCGAGCCCGACAGCGCCGTGCGGAAGGTCTGGAGGTGTTTTTCGTAGATGGCGTTCTTTTCGGCCACGTCGTAGCCGAAGGCGGTGAAGGAGGAGGGCGTGCCGCCCGAGCCGAGCCCCAGCTCCAGCCGGCCGCCGGACAGCAGGTCGAGCACCGCGGCGTCCTCGGCGGCGCGGATCGGGTGCTCGAGCGGCAGCGTGATGATGCCGGTGCCCAGCCGGATGCGCTCGGTGCGCGCCGCCACATAGGCGAGGAACACCAGCGGCGCCGGCAGCCCGCCCTCGTCGCGATGGAAATGGTGCTGCGCCACCCAGGCGGCATCGAAGCCGTTGGCCTCGGCACGGACGATCTGCTCGGCGGCGTTGTGGTAACGTTCGCCCGGGCCGGTATCGTCGAGCAGCCGGGTGAAGAAGCCGAGGCGCTTGGGGAAGGATGATTCAGGCACTGGCGTGGCTCCGCTTTCCGGGAATGGCGTCGATGAGTTCGCGCGTGTAGTCGCTCTGGGGCCGGAGGAAGACTTCCTCGACCGGGCCGGCTTCGACCTGCCGGCCGTTGTGGAGCACCGAGACGGTGTCCGAGATCTGCCGCACCACCGCCAGGTCGTGCGACACGAAGAGGTAGGTGAGGCCGCGCTCCCGCTGCAGCTCGTCGAGCAGCTTCAGGATCTGCGCCTGCACGGTGACATCGAGGGCGGAAACCGCCTCGTCGAGCACCAGCACCTTGGGATCGAGGATCAGCGCTCGGGCGATGGCCACGCGCTGCCGCTGGCCGCCGGACAGGGCGCGCGGGCGGCGCGAACGCAACGCCTCCGGCAGGCCGACGCGTTCGAGCAGGGCGTTGACCTTCTGCGCGCGGACGGCCGCGTCGCGCTCGCCGAAATTGATCAGCGGCTCCTCGACGATGGAGAACACGGTCTGGCGCGGATCGAGCGAGGAGAACGGGTTCTGGTAGACGAGCTGGATGGTCTGCCGGAACTTCCGCAGCGCCTCGCCCTTGAGCGAGGCGATGTCGGTGCCCTCGATGCGGATGGCGCCGGCGCTGGGGCGGCCGAGGCCGACAACGTCGCGGACGGTGGTCGTCTTGCCCGAGCCGGATTCCCCGACGATGGCGTGCGTGGTGCCGCGCCTGACCGCGAACGAGACGCCATCCACGGCGCGGAAATTCTTCCGGCCCTCCGCATGGAACTCGTGCACCAGGTGCTCGACGATGATCGCGTCCTCGCCGTCCTTTGGTGGGCTGCGGAAGGTGTTGGCCGCGAGCGAAGGCGCGTCGGCGAGGAGCCGCTGGGCGTAGGGGCTGCGGGGGTTGGCGAGCAGCGTCGCGGTGTCGCCGGCCTCCTGGATGCGGCCGCCCTGCAGCACGACGATCCGGTCGGCGCGGTCGGCCGCGACGCCGAGGTCATGCGTGACCAGCAGCATGGCGGTGCCGTTCTCGCGACGGAGTTCGTCGATGAGGTCGAGGATACGGCGCTGGACGGTGACGTCGAGCGCCGAGGTCGGCTCGTCGGCGATGATCAGCTGCGGCTTGAGCGCAATGGCGATGGCGATCAGCACGCGCTGCTTCATGCCGCCCGACAGCTCGTGTGGGTATTGTTTCGCGCGCAGCGCCGGCTCGGAAAGGCCGACGCGGGCCAGCAGTTCCACGACACGGCCCTCGATGAGCCTGCTGTCGCGTTCGCCCTGGATGCGGAGGATTTCGCCCACCTGCGCGCCGATTGTCTTTACCGGGTTGAGCGACGAGGTGGGGTCCTGCGGGATGAGGCTGATATGCTTGCCGCGGCGGTGTGGTCGCCCTCGTGGTAGGCGACCGAGAGGTTCTCGACCGAGAGCAGGGGCGTGGCCATGGTCAGCGTCCCCGACCGAGCGAGCGGCTGATGCGGTTGGCGGCGAGCACCACGATCACCACGACGATGCCGGGCGCGGTGGTGAGCCACCAGGCGGTGGAGATGTAGTTTCGCCCCTCGGCGATCAGCAGGCCCCATTCCGGAGTGGGCGGCAGCGCACCGCGAGGATCACCGCCAGCGTGAAGCCGAGGGTGGCGAGCCGCGCGGTGGCCGGCAGGTTGGCAAGCAGCTCGTGCGCGACCGGCACCGAGCCCACTACCGAGTAGCCGAACTGGCCGGTGAGGAAGCCGCCGAGCGCCTGCAGGTACTGCGCCCAGAGCGGGCCGTCGACGCCGTAGGCATCGCGCAGGGCCGCGATCTGCTCGGGGCCGAGCCCCAGTTCGGGGCTCTGGAACTTGATCAGGATCGCATCGCCGGGCAGCGCCTGCAGCAGCAGGAAGGAGGCGGTGAAGGCGACCCAGATGACGAAGACCGCCTGTCCGATGCGGCTCAGGATGTAGCGCGGCATAGCGGGCGCTCCAGATGGACGAGGGGTGGCCCCGGGCGTCGCCGCCCGGGACCGGGGGAGATCAGTGCGCGGCGAGCCAGACGCCGTAGAAGCTCGGTCGCCCGACGGCCTCGAAGCGCAGGTCGTGCACATAGGGCGCGGTGGCGAAGGCCTGCGGCTCCTCGAAGAACGGGATGGTGTAGGCCTGGTCCAGCACGTAGGCCTGGATCTCGCCGGCCACCGCGAGGCGCTTGGCGCGATCGGTTTCGGCGGCGAGGCTTTCGAGCAGGCCATTGAGCTTCTCGTCGACGAAGCCGGTCTTGTCGGACGAGCCGCCCTGCTGCAGCAGCCAGTCGCGGTTCTTCGGGTGGTAGCCCGACTTGATCACGTCCGGATCGGCGCGGCCGACCATGGTGACGTTGACGGGCGTCTTCAGCGGGTCGAGCAGGTCGAGCGTGCGGCTGCCTGCGTCGCCGGCGAGGACGTTGAGCTTCACGCCCACCTGCGCCCATTGCTGCGCAAGGAGCTGCAGCACGCCTTCGTTCTGCGGCTGCGGCAGCGACACATAGACGGTGAGGTCGAGCTTCTGGCCGTCCTTCTTGAGGATGCCGTCGGCGCCCGGCGTCCAGCCCGCCTCGGCGAACAGGGCCTTGGCCTTCTCCTGGTCGTAGACCAGCTTGTCGGAGAGATCGACATAGCCGGCCGCCTGCGAGGAGAGGATGGAGGTGGCGAGCGGGTAGTTGGCCGAGAACAGCGTCTCGACGATCTCCTGCCGGTTGGTGGCGGCGAGCAGCGCCTGGCGGACCTTCAGGTCGGCGACCAGCGGATTGTCCGGCCGGAACGAGATGGCATCGTTGATGCCGCGGGTGCCGGGCGCGAAGATCGAGTAGCCGGCGTCGATCACCTGTGCCTCGTCGTAGGCCTGGATCTGGCGGATGACGTCGGCCTGCCCGGCGAGCAGCGCGCCGATGCGCACGCTGTCCTCGGGGGTGATGATGTACTTGATGCCGTCGAGATAGGCGCGGCCCTGGTGCGCGAGCTTCGCCGGGCCCCAGTTGTAGTCCTCGCGGACCTTGAGGTTCAGCTCCTTGCCCAGCGTCTCGCTCTCGACCACGAACGGCCCCGAGCCGATGATCTTGGTAGCGTCGCCCAGCTCGTCATAGGGGCGGGCGAGCGTTGCGGCCGAGACGATGCCCGAGCCGATCACCGAGCTGCCCTGCAGGAAGCCGGGCGAGGGCGCCTTGAAGTGGAATTTCACGGTGAGGTCGTCGATCACCTCGGAGTGGTCGTAATTGTTGATGACTTCGGAGACCGGGTATTTCAGGTCCTTATTGCCGAGACCGAACGTGTCGAAGTTCAGCGCGACGGTTTTGGCGTAGACAGGGGTGCCGTCCGAGAAGGTGATGCCGGGGCGGAGCTTGAAGGTGAACTCGGTCGCCGTGTCGTTGATCTGCCAGCTTTCGGCCAGCCAGGGCTCGATCTCGAGCGTCTGCGGGTTCTGGTAGGTCAGCTTGTCGGTGATCTGGTTGAGCACGCCGCCGTTCGGATAGAAGCCGCCGGCGGGCGGGTAGAGGTTCGTGTGAGCCTGCTGCTCGAGGTAGATCAGCGTGCCGCCCTGGACCGGTGCGTCCTCTGCGAATGCCGGGTTGATTGCGATGCCGGCAAGCATGGCGCCGGCCAGTGCCTGCAATGCGGTGCGACGGGTAAGGG
>JAEYTN010000210.1 GCA_023433985.1 Pseudomonadota bacterium
CCTCCGGGGTCAGGCCGATCCCTTCCGAGCTCACGACCAGCTGCATCAGTCCCACGCCGGTCTCGCCCACCGAAGCGGTACCCGTCGCGGCCGACATCACCGTCCGCGTCAGCTCCGCGTCCGTCACCGGCTCGGTCTCAAGACTTTCGAAGCCAGCCACGATGTCCTTGAGCGCTTCACCCACCCGGTCGGCCTGCACCGGCGCCGACACCGTCAGCAGCCCACCCCCCGGCAGATCGTTGGCGAGCGCCGCGCTGATCCCGTACGACAGGCCCTTCGTCTCGCGCAGCACCGTATTGAGCCGGCTGGTGAAGTCCCCGCCCAGCAGCGCCGTCACCGCCGTCGCTTCGAGGAACCCGTCCTCCCCGAAGGCCGGCGCCGGCCGCGCCAGGTAGATCACCGCCTGCGCCTCGGCCTCGAACGGCTTGATGTAGACCTGCAACCCTTCCGGCACGACCGCCGGCGGATGCTGCATCTCCGGAATGCCCTCGCTGTCGCTCTGCCACCCGCCGAACGCCGCCTCGAGCACCGGCTGCACGCTGCCGATCCCCTCCGGTCCCACCGAGTAGAGCGTCATCGTCCTGGGCGTGAACAGCTTCGCGTAGGTGGCCTTCACGTCGTCGAGCGTCAGCGCCGCCACCACTTCCGGCTCAGGATCGAGCGCCGCGCGTCCCGGCGGCACCGGGAAAATCTTCTCCTGCATCGCGTAGTAGCCCACCGCAGCGCCGCTCATCTTGCGATAGGCGAGCCCCTGCACCACCTGCGCCTGCATCAATTGCCACTCCTGCGGGTCGAAGCGGGGCCTCAGCACCGTATCGGCCAGGAGCGCCACGCCATCGGCCAGCCGATCCGGCGGCACGCCCAGCACCACCGCCGAGCGCGCCACGTCGCCGGTCGCCGAGACGTTGGCGCCGATGTCCTTCGAGGCTTTGCTGAACGCCTCGTAGTCGCGCTCGCCCGCCCCCATCGGCAGCATCGACCCGGTCAGCTCGATCAGCCCCTCCTTGCCCGGCGTATCCGAACCATACCCGCCGCTCACGGACGCCACCACGTAGCTCATCGGCGACCCGGCCACCTGGTAGTGCACCAGTGCGATCCCGTTGCTCAGCACGCCGGTCTCGCGCGCCGGCAGCTCCGCCCGTCCCGGCTCGCCGGCTTCGAGCTTCGCGACATCGACGACCGGTCGATCCGACACCACGATCGGCTGCGGCACCCCGGTGCTTTCGTTCAGCACGGCCGGCACCTCCCCCGGGGCGCCGGGCGAAATCGTCAGTACGCTTAAATCGTCCGGCCTGAGCACGGCCTGCACCGTCGCCTGCACTTCGTCCCAGGTCAGCCCCACCATCACCGGGTCGTCCGTCAGCCCATACGATCGCTCGCCGAAAAGGTCGTAGCGCTCGGCCAGCACATGCGCCCGCGGCAGCAGCGCCTCGGTCGACACCCGCCGCGCCAGCAGCACATAGGCGCGCGTCCGCTCCACGTCCTGCGCCCCGAGCTCGCTCGCGACGAACCCGGCCACCGCCTCGCGGAGCGCCGCCTCGACCGCCTCCGCAGTCACCCCGTTGGCCGCCGTCGCTGCGACGGTGAACTGCCCGCCCAGCCGCGAGGCGTTCCAGTCGGCCGACGCCGACGTCGCGAGCCCGCTGTTCACCAGAGCGCGGCGCAGCACGCCATAGTCCGGGTTCCCCAGCAGGTCCGAGGCCAGCCCGAGGGCCGCGCTCTCCTTCGTGCCGATGGGCGGTCCCACCAGCGCCAGTGTCACGATCGGCGTCACCACCCGGTCGGTCGTCTCGATCCGCACCTTGGCCGGCGCCGGCAACTCCGCCACCGGCACCGCCACGTCCGGCCCCCGCGGCACCTTGCCGAACGTCTCGTCCAGCAGCGTCTTCACCGCCTCGATCTCGAAATCGCCCGAGATCGCCAGCGTCGCATTGTTGGGCACGTAGTAGCGGGTGAAGAAGTCCCGCGCGTCCTCCAGCGTCGCCGCATCGAGGTCCGCCATCGAGCCGATCGTCGCCTCGGCGTAGGGATGCGGCTTGGGGTAGAGCGCCGTCCTGAGCGCGATTGCCCCCCGCTGGCCCGGCGCATCCAGCACGTTCTGGCGCATCTCGTTCTTCACCACGTTGCGCTGCAGGTCGAACTCGGCCTGCGTCACGTCGGCGCCCAGATTGGCCATCCGGTCCGCCTCGACCGACAGCATCACCGGCAGCGCCGAGGCCAGCCCGCCCGCGATGTAGGTCGTCCGGTCTTCCTCGGTGAAGGCGTTGTTGGTGATCCCCAGCTGCGAGAACACGTCGTCGAAGCGCGGATATGCCGGCGTGCCCGAGAACATCAGGTGCTCGAACAGGTGCGCGAACCCGCTCCGCCCCGGCGGCTCGTTCATTCCGCCCACCCGGTAGATCAGCGTCAGCCCGACCTTGGGAACCTTGTGGTCCGGCGCCAGCAAAACCTCGAGCCCGTTCTCGAGCGTAAAATGCACCACCTCCGGCGTTTCCTGCCCTTGTGCGGCAGTGCCGGCAAGCAGAACGGTCAATGCAATGAAGTATCGGCCCAAGCGCATGCGGCAGGTTCCCTGGTCAAAACGGGCGCTACTCATGCCACCGCCGGAACGCGCCGTCCAATCGATTGCTCGGCGACACTGCCCTCTGGGCAGTAGCCGCGCGATGGCAAATCACCGTCACTTCTGCTATCCTGCCGCCCCCGCATGGCAAGGTCCAAGCGCCATGAGCACCGACACACCCACCAAGCCCAAGACCCGTACCCGCACCAAGGTGGCGCGCCCGCCGCTCCATAAGGTGATCCTCGTCAACGACGACTACACCCCGCGCGAGTTCGTCGTCAGGGTGCTGAAGGCCGAGTTCCGCATCACCGAGGACCAGGCCCATCGCATCATGATCACCGCCCACACCAAGGGCGCCTGCGTCGTCGCCGTCTTCACCCAGGAAATCGCCGAAACCAAAGCCACCCGCGCCACCGAAATGGCCCGCACCGAGGGCTACCCCCTTCTCTTCACGACCGAGCCGGAAGAGTAGCGAGCCACCGCCTATCCTTCCTCGCTTGGGAGGGGACCGCGCGAGGTGTGGTGGCAGGGGCCGGCAACGCCCCCCTCGTCACATCAGGATCGCAATCCCCATCGCCATCAGGATCAGCACCAGCACGATCCCCACCACCATGATCCCGAACACGATCTTCGCCGCCGTAGCCGCGCCTCTCGCAACTCCCGTAAATCCCAGCGCGCCTGCAATCACTGCGACGACGATCAGGATGATGAGCAGGTTGAGCAATCGAGCCTCCACCGATGTTGGTGAAGCCTGAAACGGGCCGGCCCATCCCCGGTTCCGCGTTGACCCCAGCCCCCGGCCCCGCTACTCCGCTCCGCAGCCAGCCAGCATCCGCGCCAGCCAGCGATCCCTCCGATCCCGCCCGAGCGCCGATGCACATTCCCCCAGCCACCTGGTTCGACCCCAACCGCGCCGAGCCCCTCGCCCACCAGGCCCTCATCGCCCGTCTCGCCGAGCAGAAGGTGGTACTCCTTGGCGAGACCCACACCCGCTACGACATCCACCGCTGGCAACTCGCCATCGCCACCGCGCTCAATGCCCATCGGCGCATTGCTGTCGGCTTCGAGATGTTCCAGCGCCGCCAGCAGCCGGTCCTCGATGCCTTCCTCCGCGGTGAGCATGCCACCCGGGCCGATTTCCTTGCTGCCGCCGAATGGGGCGAGGTCTGGCGCTACGACGCCGAGCTCTATTGGCCGCTCTTCCACTTCTGCCGCGAGGCTGGCATCCCCATGCTCGCCCTCAACTGCAATCGCCCCCTCGTCACCCGCGTCGGCAAGGAAGGCTGGGACGCCATTCCCCTCGAGGAGCGCGACGGCCTCACGCCGGCCCGCCCCGCGCTCCTCGCCTATCGCGACTACCTTTCCCGCGTCGCCGGCCCCTCCGGTCGCCCTTCCGACCCGGCCACGATCGACCGCTTCGTCCGCGCGCAGCAGACCTGGGACCGTGCCTTCGCGCAGAACATTGCCCGCGCCCTCGATCGCCCCGATCCGCCCCTCGTGGTCGGCATCATCGGCCGCGGGCATCTCGAATATGGCTACGGCACCCCCTACCAGCTGGCTGATCTGGGCGTCGAAAAGGTCTCGGTCCTTCTTCCCACCGACACCGATTTCGACCCGGTTCGCGATCCTGCGATCGCGGACGCCCTCTACCGCCTACCCGCCGAGTTGGGCATGTAGCGGCCCGAATGCCTCAAGCTGGTAGAAAAGTGCGGCAGGCAGCGTCGTATCCGGCATTTCGTAGAGACAGCGCGACGAATCCTGACACACTACCGTCAACCCTTGTCGCCATGCGCGGGCTAACACTTTCGTCATCCTGACGGTTTGTTCATGTGACAGTCAGGTGCAGTAACGTTACTGCGTCGATCAACGCGTCGTCTCGCGGAATCCGGCTAAGTCAGGCTAGGTTCCGTCCCGATCATCCATTCTGCCCGATTCCGGAGTTGCAATGCGCCTGCCATCGAGCCTCAAGGTCCTCGCCCTCGTCCCCGCCTTCCTCGCGCCGCTCCCGCTGCCGGCCCTTGCCGGTCAGGCCGAGAACGCCATCCTCGCCAAATATGCCGGCAACTGGCGCGGCACCGGCGAGGTGAAGGGGCCAGATCCGGGTTCCGTGGTCTGCCGGCTGAGCTTCAAGCCCACCGAGTCCGGCGCGCTGTCCTATTCCGGCCGCTGCTCGTTCGGCGCCGGCGGCTACAGCTTCCGTGGCGCCATGGCCTATGACGACAGCAAGAACCGCTTCTATTCGCAGTCGACCGTGCAGGGCGAACAGGTGAACACCACGGGCAAGCGCTCGGGCAACACCATCACTTTCGCCTCGTCGATGAACACCCGCTACGGCGACACCACGTCGAGCTTCCAGCTTGCCGGCAACGCCATAAAGCTGAGCTTCAAGCTGATCGACAAGAAGGGCCGCGCCACCAGCTCGGCCATCACCTTCGCCAAGCAGTAAGTCCCGATGGCGCCCCGCACCTGCGGGGCGCTGCCCACGCCGTTTACGCCGCCTAAACGCGGTCCGCGCCATGCTGCGGGGTCCTTGGGGCCCCGCTGCAAATGACCGCCTCCACCGCCGACGCCGTCCGCGCCACCGCGGCCGAGCCGCCCATCTCGAACACGCTGGTCTACGCCCTCGTCGCGCTCGTCGCCGTCGGCACCACCTGGTTCCACCTCTCGGGCCCGCTCGGACCGGACGTCTCGTGGCTCATCACCGTCTCCGAGCGCATCCTCGACGGCGGCCGGCTCTACATCGACATCCTCGAGCCCAACCCGCCGATGGCCGGCTACCTCTACATGCCGCCGGTGCTGCTGGCCCGCGCGCTCGGCATGCCGCCCGAAGCGTTCGTCGTGCTCTGGACGGTCGGCTTCGGCCTCCTCACTACCGGCTTTGCCGCCCGCCTCGTGACCGCAAACCGGTTGCTGAAGCATCCCGAGCTGTTCTGGCCGGTTACCCTGCTGCTCTTTTTGAGCGCCTGGGGTGAGGATTTCGCACAGCGCGAGCACTTCGCCGCCATGGCCGGCCTTCCGCTGGTCGCAACGCTGGCGCTGCGCGCCATCGGCAGCCGGCCGCGCGCCCATGTCTGGATAGTCGCTGGCCTCGCCGGCGGCTTCATGCTCGCCATCAAGCCGCACTTCGCCCTGCCGATCCTGTTCGGCGTGCTCTATGTCGCCTGGCGCCGACGCTCGCTGGCCCCGGTCTTCGCCCCCGAGATGTGGCTCGCCGGCAGCCTGTTCGCCGCCTTCTGCGTCGCGACGGTGCTGTTCTACCCGGCCTTCCTCACCAACATCCTTCCCGTCGCGACAACGGTCTATATTCCCGATCGCCGCCCGCTCTGGCTGCTGCTCGCCGTCCGCGCCGCCGTCTACTTCGAGGTGATCTTCCTCATCGCGCTGGTCGGCTTCCGCCGCCACATCACCGCGAGCCCGCTCCTGGGCGTGATGTTCGCCACCTCGATCGGCTTCCTGCTGAGCTACCTGGCGCAGGGCAAGGGCTACCCCTACCAGATCCTTCCCGGCACGGCGCTGATCGCCAGCTTTGTCCTCCTCGGCTTCTCCGAACAGCGCGACGCGGCTCGTCGCGTCGTCGAAAGCGCCATCCCCATCGCCGCCGCAATCGTGCTCGCGGTGATGCCCATGCTCGACGATGTCGCCCAGTGGCGCGACCGCGAACCGCTGCAGAACGCCATTCGCCCCTATGGCGAAGGCCTCCGCATCGCCAACCTCACCCCCGACCTCACCGTCGGCAGCCCGCTCCACCGCCGCCTCGGCGCCGAGCTGGTGAACGCGCCGCCCGCCCTCCTCATGAGCATCAGCGCCTGGCGCCTCCGCCTCGAACGCCACCCCGACCCGGCGTGGCTCGCCCGGATCGACGCCTTCGAAGCTGCCGAGCGCATCCAGCTCCGCAACGACCTGATCGCCCGCCCGCCCGACATCGTCGTCAGCTCCGTCGACGGCTTCGACTGGCTCGAATGGGCGCAGAAGGATCCCGAGCTCAAGACCATCCTCGCCGGCTACGAGCAGTTCGATACGGTGAAGTTCTTCGACTACGAACTCGTCCTGCTGAAGCGGCGCGGCCTCGAGCCCAGGGCCTAGCCCGCCCGCGCGTAGCGTTCCTTCGCCCGCTCCCTCGCCCGCGCGATCAGCACCTCGCGGTCACGCTTGGGCGCGTCGGTCTCGAGTTCCTTGAGCAGTTGGCGCACCACCTTCTCGATATCGTCGACCGCCGCGTAGAACGCCGTCTCGTTGGTCTTGCTGGGGTGCGTGTAGCCCGAAATCTTGCGCACGAACTGCAGCGCCGCGTCGCGCATCTCGTTCTTGGTCGCCGGCGGCTCGAAGTTGAACAGCGGCTTGATGTTGCGGCACATGGCGGCCTCCTTCTCTGCGTCCCCCGATATTTGACCACCCCCGCGCCAACGGCAACCGCCCGGCTCCGATTCCGGCTCCCAGCGGTTTTTCTTCGCCCCCCATGTCGATCCCGCCGAACCCCATTCGTCGAGATGTCGAAGGGGCAGCAAACGCGCCCCGCCAAGGAGGAAAGAATGACCCTGCTGTTTGCCGACCACGAGGAAGCCCTGCCCCGCCGGACCCTGGCCCAGGCCTCCATCCGCGCCCTCGCCCTCGGCTTCGCCGCCTGGCGCCGCCAGCGCGAGCGTCGCATCGCGCTGCTTGCGCTCGCCGAGATGGACGCCCAGCGTCTCGACGACCTCGGCATCAGCCTCGAAGCCGTGCGCGACGCCATCGATGCCCGCTGAGCCCACCTGAGAGGCCTTCGCCCGTCGTGCGAAGGCTCCTCCCGTGACAGCCCCGCTCCGATGCGCTACCCCCGCGCCAGCACGGAGCCTCCCATGTACCGCCCCTTCCTCGCCCTCGCCGGCCTGCTCGGCGCCGCCGGCGTCGCCACCGCCGCAGCCGCCAGCCACGGCGGCGACCCCAACCTGGCCATCGTCGGCAATTTCCTGCTCTTCCATGCGCCGGCGCTGATCGGCCTGAGCCTAGTGCCGCGCTCCCCCCTTGGCATCGCCGCCGGCTACGTCCTGGTCCTCGGCCTCGCTGTGTTCTGCGGCGACCTTGCGATGCGCAGCCTCGCCGGCAACGCCCTCTTCCCCATGGCGGCCCCCATCGGTGGCGGCGGCCTGATCCTCGGCTGGCTGCTCGTCGCCGCCTCGGCCCTGCCCACACGTCGCACCCGGGACTGACAGCCGGGGGTTCCCTTCGCCAGCCGCTTCCGTTACAGAGCCCGCTTAGCCCATAGAATCCGACGCCACCGACCCGCAACCGCGGGTCTTTCCGCGCGCGTCCACCAATCGCAAGAGCCCACGATGCCCAAACGCACCGATATCAAGTCGATCCTCATCATCGGTGCGGGGCCGATCATCATCGGCCAGGCCTGCGAATTCGATTACTCCGGCACCCAGGCGTGCAAGGCCCTGCGCGACGAGGGCTATCGGATCATCCTGGTCAACTCCAACCCGGCGACGATCATGACCGATCCGGACCTGGCGGACGCGACCTACATCGAGCCCATCACCCCCGAAATCGTCGCCCAGATCATCGAGAAGGAGCGCCCCGACGCCCTCCTCCCCACCATGGGCGGGCAGACCGCGCTGAACTGCGCCCTCTCGCTCAAGAAGATGGGCGTCCTCGACAAGTTCAACGTCGAGATGATCGGCGCCGACAGCGAGGCCATCGACAAGGCCGAGGACCGCGAGCTCTTCCGCGACGCCATGAAGAAGATCGGGCTCGAAACCCCGCGCTCCATGCTCGCCCACAATACCATCGAGGCGCTGCAGGCCCTCGAGGTGATCGGCCTCCCCTGCATCATCCGCCCGAGCTTCACGCTGGGCGGTACCGGCGGCGGCATCGCCTACAACAAGGAAGAATACCTCGCCATCGTCGAGAGCGGCATCGACGCCTCCCCCACCGACGAGGTCCTCATCGAGGAATCCGTGCTCGGTTGGAAGGAGTACGAGATGGAGGTGGTGCGCGACAAAAACGACAACTGCATCATCGTCTGCTCGATCGAGAACCTCGATCCGATGGGCGTCCACACCGGCGACTCGATCACCGTCGCCCCGGCGCTGACGCTCACCGACAAGGAATACCAGATCATGCGCGACGCCTCGATCGCGGTCCTCCGCGAGATCGGCGTCGAAACCGGCGGCTCGAACGTGCAGTTCGCCATCAACCCGGCCGACGGCCGCATGATCGTCATCGAGATGAACCCGCGCGTCTCGCGCTCCTCGGCGCTTGCGTCCAAGGCCACCGGCTTCCCCATCGCCAAGGTCGCCGCCCGCCTCGCCGTGGGCTACACGCTCGACGAGCTGGAAAACGACATCACCGGCGGCGCCACCCCGGCCTCGTTCGAGCCGACCATCGACTACGTCGTCACCAAGATCCCGCGCTTCGCCTTCGAGAAGTTCCCCGGCTCCGACAACCGTCTCACCACTTCGATGAAGTCGGTTGGCGAGGCCATGGCCATCGGTCGCACCTTCCAGGAATCGCTGCAGAAGGCCCTGCGCTCCCTCGAGACCGGCCTCACCGGCCTCAACGAAATCGGCATCCCGGGCTACGAGACCGGCGCCCCCGAGGACGACAACGAGAACGCCGTCTTCGCCGCCGTCTCGACCGCCACGCCGCAGCGCCTGCTGCACGTCGCCGAAGCCATGCGCCTCGGCTACACGCTCGAAGACATCCACGACGCCAGCAAGATCGACCCGTGGTTCCTCGAGGAGATCAAGGGCATCGTCGATACCGAACAGCAGGTCCGCGAGTTCGGCCTGCCCCAGGACGCGCCGACGCTCCGCCGCCTCAAGTCGATGGGCTTCTCCGACCGCCGCCTCGCCGATCTGTGCGGCAAGCAGCCCAAGGACGTGCGCGCGCTCCGCAAGCAGCTGGGCGTCCGCCCTGTCTTCAAGCGCATCGATACCAGCGCGGCCGAGTTCGCTTCCCCTACCGCCTACATGTACTCGACCTACGAGGCGCCGTTCTTCGGCCAGCCCGAGGATGAGGCGCGTCCGTCCGACCGCAAGAAGGTCGTGATCCTCGGCGGCGGCCCGAACCGCATCGGCCAGGGCATCGAGTTCGACTATTGCTGCTGCCACGCCAGCTTCGCGCTGCGTGACGCCGGCTACGAAACCATCATGGTCAACTGCAACCCCGAGACCGTCTCCACCGACTACGATACCTCCGACCGCCTCTACTTCGAGCCGCTCACGGAAGAGGATGTCATCGAGATCCTCGAGACCGAAAAGCAGAACGGCACGCTCCACGGCGTCATCGTCCAGTTCGGTGGCCAGACCCCGCTGAACCTCGCCGAGGCCGTCGAGAAGGCCGGCGTCCCCATCCTCGGCACCCAGCCGTCGTCCATCGACCTCGCCGAAGACCGCGACCTCTTTTCGAAGCTCATCGGCCGCCTCGACCTAACCCAGCCCAAGAACGGCATCGCCTACTCGCTCGAACAGGCCCGCCTCGTTGCGGAGCGCCTCGGCTATCCGCTGGTCATCCGCCCGTCCTACGTGCTGGGCGGTCGCGCCATGGCCATCGTCAACTCGCCCAACGAGTTCGAGCGCTACGTGCAGGATACCCTGGCCGGCCTCGTCCCGCCCGACATCCTCCACCGCTACCCGAACGACAAGACCGGCCAGATCAACTCGGTCCTCTCCGACAACCCGCTGCTCTTCGACGGCTACCTCAGCCGCGCCATCGAAATCGACGTGGATTGCCTCTCGGACGGCAAGGACGTCTTCGTCTGCGGCATCATGGAGCACATCGAGGAAGCCGGCATCCACTCGGGCGACTCCGCCTGCTCGCTGCCCCCGATCCACCTCGGCGACGAGATCATCGAGGAGCTCAAGCGCCAGACCACCGAACTCGCCCTCGCCCTCAAGGTCGGCGGCCTGATGAACGTGCAGTACGCCCTCAAGGACGGCACGATCTACATCCTGGAAGTGAACCCGCGCGCTTCCCGCACGGTGCCTTTCGTCGCCAAGGTCATCGGCCAGCCGATCGCCAAGATCGCCTCGCGCGTCATGGCCGGCGAGAGCCTCGCGAGCTTCAACCTCACCGAGAAGAAGCTCACGCACGTCGCGGTCAAGGAAGCCGTCTTCCCGTTCAACCGCTTCCCCGGCGTCGACACCGTGCTCGGCCCGGAGATGAAGTCGACCGGCGAAGTGATGGGCCTCGATACCGATTACCCCACCGCCTTCGCCAAGTCGCAGCTCGGCGCCGGCTCCAAGGTGCCGCGCGAGGGCACGGTGTTCATCTCGGTCCGCGACGATGACAAGCCGCTGATCCTCGATTTCTCGCGTCACCTGGTGGAAGCCGGCTTCAAGCTCGTCGCCACCTCCGGCACCCACAAGTACCTGGCTGAGAACGGCCTGCCGGCCACCAAGGTCAACAAGGTGCTCGAAGGCCGTCCGCATATCGTGGACTCGATGAAGAACGGCGGCGTTCAGCTGGTGATCAACACCACCGACGGCGCCAAGTCGATCTCCGACAGCCGCGACATCCGCCGCTCGGCGCTGATGGGCAAGATCCCCTACTACACCACCATCCCGGGCGCCGTCGCCGCGGTCCAGGGCATCATTGCCTACCGCAACGGCAACCTGAACGTCCGCCCCCTGCAAAGCTACTTCGCTTAAAGCCGCCGACGCCGACGGCACTCATCCTCCCCCGCGTGGCGGGGGAGGCGGACCAGCGAAGCCGGTGGAGGGGGCAAGTCTCCACTGGACAACCTGCGATGCCCCTGCCCAACCTCGATCCCGAAACCGTAACCCGCGTCGAACGACTCCTGGGCTGGACGCCCGACACCTGGCGCCCGGTCCATGGCGGCTACACCCCCACTGCCCGCTATGCCGTCGCCGACGACCGGCGCCGCGGCTTCGTCAAGATCTCGACCACCGAGACGACGGCTTGGCAGATGAACCGCGAGATCGTGGCCTACAATGGCATCTCCGGCCGCTTCGTCCCACGCCTCCTCGCCGCCGACCCCGACCCGGAAGTCCCCATCCTCATCATCGAGGACCTCAGCGACGCCAGCTGGCCGCCGCCCTGGACCGAGCCCCTCGTCGCGCAGGTTCTCGACGCGGTCGCCGAGATGCACGCTACTCCCTGCACGCTCGCGCATGGCGGCCTGCTCGAAGGTCGCGAAGCCGGCTGGCCCACCGTCGCCGACAACCCCGAGCCGTTCCTCAGCCTCGACCTTGTCACTGCCGCGTGGCTCGACCGCGCTCTGCCTGCTCTCATCGCCGCCGAGCAAGCCTGCGTCCTCGCCGGGGACGCCCTGACCCATCTCGACCTGCGCAGCGACAACCTCTGCATCACGCCCGAAGGCGTGAAGTTCATCGACTGGGCCGAAGCCTGCCGCTCGGCTGCCGATGTCGACCTCGCCTTCTTCCTCCCCAGCCTCGCCTACGAGCAGGGCCCGCTACCCGACACCATCCTCCCCGACCGCCCCGACTTGGCCGCAGTGGTCTCCGGCTTCTTCGCGTCCCGCGCCGGCCTCCCGATCATCCCCAACGCCCCCTTCGTCCGTCGCGTCCAGCACGAACAACTCACGGCCGCACTTCCCTGGGCGATACGCGCGCTCGGCCTGCCGCCCCCGGGCTAGGAGTCGGACGCCGGGCTATCCGATGCCCTGCCCCGAGCGCATAGTCGTCACATGCCGACGCCGCGCCTCATCCTCCTCACCACCCTCGCGATGCTCGCCTTCGCCGCCAACTCGGTCCTGGCGCGCCTCGCTTTCGCTACGGCGCACGCGGAGCCCCTGAGCTACACCGGCATCCGCCTCGCCTCCGGCGCCATCGTCCTCACGCTGCTGCTCCTCCTGCGGCGACGAAACGCCTTCCGCGTCGCCGGCAGCTGGCCGGCCGCGGCGGTGCTCTTCGGCTACGCGCTCGCCTTCTCGATCGCCTACCGGATGCTCGGCGCCGGCACCGGGGCGCTCATCCTTTTTGCTTCGGTGCAACTTGGCATCCTCGGCTGGGCCGTCTATCGCGGCGATCGCCCCGGCCCGCTCGAATGGCTCGGCCTTGCGCTCGCCTTCGCGGGCTTCGCCTGGCTAGTCGCCCCCGGCCTCGTCGCGCCCGATCCGCTGGGTGCCCTGCTGATGGTGGGCTCCGGCCTCTGCTGGGCCGCCTACACGCTGATGGGCCGCGGCTCCACATCGCCCCTCGCCGACACCACCGGCAACTTCATCCGCGCTGCCGTCACCGCCCCCGTCCTCGTCGTGGCCGCCGTTTTCGTCCACGGGCAGGTCACGCCAATGGCCGCGGCCTATGCGGCCGCGTCGGGGGCCATCGCGTCAGGCCTCGGTTACGCGATCTGGTACGCCGCGCTGCCCGCCCTCAGCCGCACGCGCGCCGCCCTCGTGCAACTCGCGGTCCCAGCCATCGCGGCGCTCGGCGGCATCGTCTTCATCGGCGAGTCGCTGACTGCCCGGCTTGTCGTTGCGACCCTGGCCATCCTCGGCGGCATCGCGCTCGCCCTGCTCACCGCCGCACGCCGGAGACGTTGATCCCCGGCGCACGCGTCGAACCGAAGCGAGCCGAACCTCAGTTCGCGAACGGATCGCCGCCGCCGTCGCCCGCTGCCAACGCGGCGTTCACGGCATCCTGGCAGTTCAGCACCTCACCCAGCGCCGCCATCGAGCCCTTGAGGCTCAGGTGCATGATCTCGTTGTTCTTGTACCAGACCTTGATGCTCGACTGCGACGCGAACTCCTCCATGAAGGAGGAGTCGGTGCTCGTCACCATCAGCGTCGGCACGTCGCCCATCCGCCCGCCGGTGGCAGCGGCGCTCCAGGCCTGCCGGTTGCCCATCTGCAGCGCGATATCGTAGCTCTGGTCGGCCGCGATCGAGGTCCAGTCCATGTCGGCCAGCAGCAGGTAGATATTGCCCGCCGTCAGGTCGAAGCCGATACGCGCCGAAGCCGCGCCGTCGAATATCGTGTACATGAAGCAGCCACCGCCCAGCGTCGTGTCGATGGCGATCGTCCACCCCCGGACATCCGGCACATCCCACGGAATTGTGTCCTGCGCAAAAGCCACCAAGCTGGAAGCGGCGAACATCGCTGCCGCCGTTCCGTACTTCAACAACCCATGCATGGCGTCCCCTTTCCCCAAGCCGGTTGAATTAAATGTCACGCATCGAAAAACAGCAAGATGCCAGCGATCAACAATAGTTAGCCGCCGCATGGCCGTCCGGCGCTCTATCGCTCCAACAGTAAGACGCCGCTAAAACCGCGATCCTTTGGCGGCCCCGCGAAATACTTGGCCCCCTTCGTACTCCCGCCCTGCCGCCGGTCAGCCGGGCTTCCGCACCACGAGCAGCAGCCCCGCCACCGGCACCCCGCGATCCCACCGGATCACGGTGTCCTGCTTGGCGGCGATCTCGAACCCTGCCGCGAGGCAAGCCGCCAGCGCGGCCGCCCCGTTATGCGCATAGCGTAGCGAGCTTCGGAGCTTCACCGCCTCCAGCCCCTCGTAGGTCTCCAGCGAGAAGCCGAACAGCCCGCCCGGCAGCAGTCCGCGCTGCACCGCCGCCAGCACCGGCGGTATCGGACCCACGTAGTTGAGCACATCGGTCGCCGTCATCAGCCCGGCCGGCTCCGCCCCCGCGAGGAACGCCAGCAGTTCGGCGCGCACCAGCCGGTCGTAGACTCCCTTCCGCCGCGCCTCCGCCAGCATCGCCTCCGACAGGTCCACGCCCTCGAGCCGCCGCACCACCGGCCGCAGCACCGCCCCCATCAGCCCGGTGCCACAGCCGAGGTCGTAGGCCGTGCCGCCGGGCTCTCGCCCCAGCCCTGCGAGGAGCGCCCCGAGTTCACCCGGCGTCCGATACCCAAGCCGGTCCACCAGCGATTTCTCGAACCGCCCCGCATAGTCGTCGAACAGCGTCTCGACATACGCCCCGCCGGCCGCCTCGCCGGCAAGGCCATGCGCCGCCAGCTTCAGCGCCGCGCCGTAGAATCCCTCGCGGTCGAGTTCCGCGGAACGCCGCCAGGCCGCCTCCGCCGCCACGAGGTCGCCCTGCTCCTCGCGATAGCGCCCGAGGTTGGCCCATCCTGCCGCCCAGTCCGCCACACGATCGAGTGCCTGCGCCAGCACCTCCGCCGCTTCCTTGAACGCTCCTTCCGCCGCCAGCGCCTCGGCATAGCCGGCCCGCCGGTCCGCAATCGGATCGCCCGAGGAGTGCTGAAGTTTGCGCAAGCTGGAACGGTAGTGAGGTAATGGAGGAAGTGTCGCCCGCAGCCCCAATACCACTTTGCTGTCACATTGCGAAAGCATAGACTGCGCTATGGCAGGTGGTGCAGAGCGCCATGTGCCCTTCGGGACCATTGGCGTCCCGCCTCCTCTGCCCGCCGCCAGACTCCCACGGCGCGGGGACTGCTCGGTCGGTCGGTTTAGTCGCCTGTTGCGCTTCCTGCGCACCGGGCATTTGGCGTTGCGTGCGCCATATTGATAGGGCGAAGATTTCCCGCTACAAGTTAACGGTCGAATATTGCGGCCGACACTTCGTGCCTGGCGTTCAAAACGCGCCTGCTGAGGTTCATCCAAGATTCGATGGGCAAGGCTCCTATTGGGGTGGGAGCTGCCACGGCAGTCTGCGAAAGGGACTTATATGGCTACCGGCAC
>JAEYTN010000217.1 GCA_023433985.1 Pseudomonadota bacterium
GAGCGAGGTCCTGCCGGCCCGCCACGAGGTTAGACTCGGCCATCACCCCGATGATCCGGCGGTCGCCGGCGCGCAACTGCTGGCCCACATCGGCGAGCACGAGGGGCTGGTTCTCCGGCTTCTTGGACGAGTTGGCGTGGCTTGCGTCGATCATCACGTTCGGGCGCTCGCCGGCCTTTTCTGCCTCCGCACAGGCCGCATCGACGCTTGCCGAATCGTAGTTGGTTGCCTTGGAGCCGCCGCGCAGGATGATGTGGCAGTCGTCGTTGCCGGTCGTGGCCGCAATGGCCGAGCGGCCGGTCTTCGTCACGGCCAGGAAATGATGCGGATTGCTGGCAGACTTCACCGCATCGAGCGCGATGCGGAGGTTGCCGTCCGTGCCGTTTTTGAACCCGACGGGGCAGCTCAGCCCGGATGCGAGTTCGCGATGCGTCTGGCTTTCCGTCGTGCGCGCGCCGATGGCGCCCCAGGCGACGAGGTCGGCGAAATACTGCGGCGTCGTCATGTCGAGGAATTCGCAGCCGGCGGGCAGGCCGAGATTGTTCACCTCGAGCAGCAGCGAGCGGGCGAGGCGCAGGCCATTGTCGATGTCGAAGCTGCCATCGAGATTCGGGTCATTGATCAGACCCTTCCAGCCCACGGTGGTGCGCGGCTTCTCGAAATAGACGCGCATGACGATCTCGAGCGTGCCCGACAGACGCCCACGAAGTTCGGCCAGGCGGTGCGCGTAGTCCAGCGCGGCCTTGGGATCGTGGATGGAGCAGGGGCCAACGACCACGGCGAGGCGATCGTCGTTGCCATGGATGATGTTGTGGAGCGCATGCCGGGCGCTGATGACGGTGCGCGTAGCCGCGTCGGTACGCGGGAACTCGCGGATCACCTCCTCGGGCGTTCGGAGTTCACGGATTTCGCGGATGCGCAGGTCGTCGGTGGTCTTGAGCATTTGTCGTCGGTCTCCTCGATTGGGAACCCGGCGACGAAAAAGCCGCCAGGTGCTGGCGGCTCTTCGGGTAACTTGTGTTTGTCGGTCGTCAGATCAAACGCGCCCCTCCGGCTGCCAGCGGCTTCCGTTGCTAAAGTACCAATAGAAGAAGGTGGCGCGGAGGTTCATGGCCGAAACGTGTATCCGAGCTTTTTCGGCTTGTCACGGGGTTTGATCGAGGTCCTTGCCGGCGGCGGCCTTGATGGCGGCGAATACACGCCCGGTCCCCTCGAGGTCGGCGGCGGAGAGGCCGGCGAAAACCTGCTCGCGCAGCCCCTGGATGTCGTCGTTTACCTCCGTCACTACCTCGCGGCCGCGCGGCGTGAGCGACACTACATTGGCGCGGCGATCGGATGGATCCGGCTCCCGGGTGACAAGGCCGGACGCTTGCAGTTCGTCAATCAGCCGCACCAGGGAGGCTCCCTCGATACCGATAGCGTCGGCGAGCGTGTTCTGGCGCACGTTTTCGCCCAGCCGCTCGATCCAGACCAGTGGCGCCGAGGCGGCCTCCGAGACGCCGTGCTTGGCGGCCGCCTGGCGGGCCATCTTGCGCCACAAGCGCCCGACCAGCAGCAGGTCTCGAGTCAGGTCCCGCAGCAGGTAGGCGCTTTCGGTCGTTGTCATAGTCGGTTCCCATGTCGCCGGCGGGCATCGTTATCGGCCCGGCCAGGAGTGGAAGGGCATAGCCTCGGGCCGATGTAAGGAACAACCACAACGGAAGGTATTGGGCAACACCGCTCAGGAGGGGGTGGCGCCGGGATCGTCAGCGGCACCTGAACGTATACTTAACGCCAGTTAATCCGGGGTGCGCCGGATGCATAGCTCGGGTGCGATATTCACTACTGCACAGGTAGGCTTTCGAAGCATACATCAGCGGCATCCAAAACGAAGGGGAAACCGAAATGACCACGCTCCGCCAGAAGATCGCCCAGTACGCCGCTTACCAGCGCACCGTTCGTGAGCTGAACCAGCTCAGCAACGTGCAGCTCCGTGACCTCGGCATTACTCGCAACGACATCAAGACCGTTGCCAAGACTGCTGCTAACTAAGCAGCCGTCCACGACGGACACTGAGAACGAGGCGCCCCATCGGGCGCCTTTTGTTTTTGCGAGACTTGTTCCCATAGCCTGGGGTGCCGCTACAGTCGGTCTCCAGCGGAGACCGGAACGCCGTTCGCCACTATTGTAGGCCAACCTGCGGGCAGGACCGGTGGCGCGTCGGCGCGGCGTGCATGTACTACTCGCGTCGCGCCAGAGCAGGGTCACCGCCGTCAGCGGCCGTTGAAGTGGTCGTAGATCTGCTGCGCCAGCGCGCTCGACACGCCGGGCACCGAGGCAAGATCGGCGAGCGCAGCGCGGCTAACGGCCTTGGCCGAGCCGAAGCGCTGCAGCAAGGCCCGCTTGCGGGTAGGGCCGATACCCTCGATTTCGTCGAGCGGGTTCTTGACGATATCCTTCTTGCGCCGGGCTCGATGCGTGCCGATGGCGAAGCGGTGGGCTTCGTCGCGAAGGCGTTGGACATAGTAAAGCACGGGATCGCGATGCGGCAGCATGAACGGCTCCTTGCCCTCCATGAAGAACTTTTCCCGCCCCGAATCGCGTTCCTCGCCCTTGGCGATGCCGATGAAGATCACCTCGCGCTGCAGGTTCAGCCCCGAGATCACCTCGCGCACCGCATTGAGCTGTCCGGCGCCGCCGTCGATGAACACGACGTCCGGCCAGTCGGGCATCGTGCCCTCCTCGGTCTCAATGCCTGGGTCGCTTTCATTGGCGAGGCGGGTAAAGCGGCGCGTCAGCACCTCGCGCATCATGCCGAAGTCGTCGCCCGGCGCGATATCGGTCGAGCGGATGTTGAACGTCCGATAGTGCTTCTTGCTCAGCCCTTCCTCGCCCGCCACGATCATGGCGCCAACCGCGTTGGTGCCGGAGATGTGCGAGTTGTCGTAGACCTCGATGCGGCGTGGCGGCTCGTCGAGCCCGAAGAGGTTGGCGACGCCCTCGAGCAGTGTCTTCTGCGTAGCGCCCTCGGCCAGTTGGCGCCCGAGCGCCTCGCGGGCGTTGTTGCGGGCATGCGCGACCAGGTCCTTCTTCTCGCCGCGTTGCGGAACGAGGAGCGATACCTTGCGGCCGGCGCGGGCTGAGAGCGCCTCGACCAGCACCTCGGGCTCGCTGAGCTCGTGGGAAAGCAGGACTTGCGTCGGCGGCGTGCGGTCCTCGTAAAACTGAGCAACGAAGGCCTCGAGCACCTCGGCCTCGTTGAGGCTGGCGTCGGCGCGTGGGCGGAAGGCGTGGTTGCCCCAGTTCTGGAAGGCGCGGAAGAAGAACACCTGCACGCAGAACTGTCCCGCCTCCTGTGCGATGGCGAAGACGTCGGCCTCCTCCACCGTCTTGGCGGCAACGTCGCCCTGCGACTGCACCAACGCCAGCGCCGAAAGGCGATCGCGGAGCAGCGCGGCGCGCTCAAAATCAAGCGCTTCGGAGGCTTTGTTCATGTCGTCAGCCAGATGGTCCTGCACCACCTTGGACTTGCCGGAGAGGAACTGCCGTGCCTCATCGACCAGTTCGTTGTAGTCCGGAATGGAGATTTCGCCGGTGCAGGGGCCGGAGCAGCGCTTGATCTGGTGCAGCATGCAGGGGCGAGTGCGGCCCTTATAGAAGCTGTCAGAACAGGTGCGCAGCAGGAACGCGCGCTGGAGCGCCGTGATGGTGCGCTTCACCGCCAAGGCAGACGCAAAGGGGCCAAAATAGTGTCCCCGCTTGTTGCGGTTGCCCCGGTGCTTCCGGAGTTCGGCCGCCTCGTGTTCGGTCGCTATCAGAATGTACGGGAAGCTTTTGTCGTCGCGCAGCAGCACGTTGAAGCGTGGCTTCAGGCGCTTGATGAGGTTCGCCTCGAGCAGGAGCGCCTCAGCCTCCGTCTCGGTGCGCACGAACTCCATGTTTCGGGTGGCTTCGATCATCCGCCGGATGCGGATATCGAGCCCCTCGGGTCGCGTGTAATTGGTGACGCGCGCCTTGAGGTTGCGCGCCTTGCCCACATAAACGACCTCACCGGCGCCGTCGAACATGCGATAGACGCCGGGCGAGGTGGGAAGCGTTTTGACGAAGTTGCGGATGACGTCCGCGCCGTGAATGGGGGCGCTGGTGTCGGTCATTTGCGCCTCGGGCTGGGACCACGGCGCGGTGGCCATTCCAGATG
>JAEYTN010000012.1 GCA_023433985.1 Pseudomonadota bacterium
CCGAAGGAAGCCCTGCAGGTAGAGGTGACCCCGAACCTTTGTAACAGCGGCATCGCGCAGTGCGTACCGGCCCGCACCGCGATCCCGTAGCGGTCGAGAATCGTGGACACGTCGTGCGCATGGGCGCCCTTGAGCTCGAACGAGAAGATCCCGCCCTTGCCCGGTGCCGTCCCGATCAGCCGCAGCGAGTTGATCCGCCCCAGCCGCTCCAGCGCATAGGCCGTCAGCTCCGCCTCATGCTCCCGCGCCGCCTCGCGCCCCACCGCCTCGACATACTCGATCGCCGCGCCCAGCCCGATCGCCTGCACGATCGGCGGCGTCCCCGCCTCGAACCGGTGTGGCGGCTCGTTGTAGGTGACTGTGTCGCGCGTCACCACGTCGATCATCTCGCCGCCGCCGTTGAACGGCTGCATCTCGGCCAAGAGGTCGTAGCGCCCGTAAAGCACTCCGATCCCCGTCGGCCCATAGAGCTTGTGCCCGGTGAACACGTAGAAATCGACACCCAGGTCCCGCACGTCCACCTCAAGGTGCACCGCCCCCTGGCTGCCGTCGACCAGCACCGGAATCCCCCGCGCATGGGCGATCTCGACGATCTGCTTGATCGGCGTCACCGTCCCCAGCACGTTCGACATGTGCGTGACCGCGACCATCTTCGTCCGCGGGCTCAGCGCCGCCTCGAACGCCTCGAGGTCGAACGACCCGTCATCCCGCACGTCCACCCACTTCAGCATGGCGCCTTTGCGCTCGCGATGGAAGTGCCACGGCACGATGTTGGAATGATGCTCCATGATCGAGAGCACGATCTCGTCGCCCTCGCCCACCCGCGGCCCCGCGAACGACGCTGCCACGAGGTTGATCGCCTCCGTCGCCGAGCGCGCGAAGATGATCTCCTCCGGCCGCGACGCATTCAGGAACCGCGCCACGGCCTGCCGCCCACCCTCGTAGGCCTCGGTCGCCCGGTTGGCGAGCGTGTGCAGCCCCCGGTGCACGTTGGCATAGGCGTGCCGATGCGCCCAATCCATCTTGTCGAGCACCTGGTTCGGCTTCTGCGCGGAGGCGCCCGAGTCGAGGTACACCAGCCGGTTCCCGAAAATCTTCTCCTCGAGAATCGGGAAGTCGGCGCGAACTTTCGCGAGGTCGAAGGTCATCGTGTCTCCGCTAGCCCCGGGCCAGCCAGCCCTCGATCACGTCGGTCAGCGCCTCGTTGAGCGCCTCGTTCTCGATCGGGTCGACAAGCTCGGCCAGGAACGCCCGCACCAGCATCGTCTCCGCTTCCGCCTTCGGGATGCCGCGGCTGACGAGGTAGAACAGCGAGTCCTCGTCGAGCTGCCCGCAGGTCGAGCCGTGCCCGCACACCACGTCGTCGGCGTAAATCTCGAGTTCCGGCTTGCACAGGATTTCCGCTTCGTCCGAGAGCATCAGCCCCTGGCTCATCAGCTTGGCGTCGGTCTTCTGCGCATCGCGCGCCACCACCAGCCGCCCCTGCACCACCGCCTTCGAATGCCCGCGGGCAATCGACTTGAACAGCGGCTTCGACGACGTGTGCGGCACCGCGTGCAGCGCATCCATGGTGATGTCTGCATGCTGCCCGTCGGACACGAGGTTGAGCCCCGTCACGTCGGCAGTTGCCCCTGGCCCAGCATAGCGCGGGAAGAGCTGCGTGCGGCTGAGCTGCGCGCCGGCATTGATCACTAGCGTACGAAGATACGCGTCTTCGCCCAGTACATACTCGTTGGTCGCGAAGTGCGTCGCCTTGGCGCCCATCAGGTTGATCGTGATGTGCGTCACCTTCGCGCCCTTGCCCACCTGCAGGAAGGTGGAGTGGTTGGAAAGGTGTGCCTCGTCGCTGCCCGAATTGACCTCGAGGATCACGGCGCTGCCGCCATCCGCAACGAAGATCCGTGCCGCCGAAGCAGAATGTCCGGCCGCGCCCTCGACCCGACGGTCGATCTGGATGGCCGGCTCGATCGAGCCTTCGAGTTCCAGCGTCAGCGCATCGGTGGCCAGCGCGCCGTTCAAACGCGTAACCACATCGTCACGCGTCGTCAGCACGCCGCCCTTGGTCTGCCCCACGATGACGCCGCCCGGGGCCGTGCCGTGCTTCTGCACATGCCCGTTGGCGATCACCAGCTGGAACGCGCCCGCCACCGCCAGCGCCGCCGGCGAGATGGTGATCTCGGCCGCGGCCAGCGGATCGCCGGCCAGCTCCGGCACCGCCCGCAGCAACTGCTTGAGGTCGGTATAGTGGTAGCTCTCGACCCGCCGCGTCGGCAGGCCAGCAGCCGCCAGGCGCTCGGCCTCCGCGGCGGCTCCGACCGCGTGGAGCTGCTCGATCAGCCTGGTCTCGGCCGGACCGAGACGAACCGGAATCGCGCTCACGCCGCCTTCTCCCCGTCGAACCCGGCATAGCCCTTGGCTTCGAGCTCGAGCGCCAATTCCTTGGGACCCGATTCCACCACGCGGCCGTCGGAGAACACGTGCACCACGTCGGGCACGATGTGGTTGAGCAGCCGCTGGTAGTGGGTGATCACCAGCATCGAGCGGTTGCCGTCGCGGAGCGCGTTGACACCCTTCGACACCACCTGCAGCGCATCGATGTCGAGGCCGGAATCGGTCTCGTCGAGCACCGCCATCTTGGGCTTCAGCAGCGCCATCTGCAGGATCTCGGCCCGCTTCTTCTCGCCGCCCGAGAAGCCGACGTTCAGCGCGCGCTTCAGCATGTCGGCGTCGATGTTGAGGGCGGCACCCGCCTCTTTCACCGCGCGCATGAAGTCCGGCGTCGAAATCTCCCCCTCGCCCTTCGCCTTGCGCGTCGCGTTCAGCGCCGCCTTGAGGAAGGTCATGGTCGCGACGCCCGGAATCTCGATGGGGTACTGGAAGGCGAGGAACAGCCCGGCCACGGCGCGCTCCGACGGCTCCATCTCGAGGATGTTCTCGCCATCGAGCAGCACCTCGCCGCCCGTCACCTCATAGTCTTCCTTGCCCGCCAGCACGTAGCTCAGCGTCGACTTGCCCGAGCCGTTGCGGCCCATGATGGCGTGCACTTCACCCTTGGGCACCACGAGGTTCACGCCCTTGAGGATTTCGCGATCCTCGATGCGAACGTGCAGGTCGCGGATTTCGAGCATGGGTGTGGTCATTCTTCTTCTCCAGATTGGGGCGGAGTCGCCGTTGGGCGCCTCGCGGGGATTGGGTTAGCCGACGCTGCCTTCGAGCGAGATCGAGATCAGCTTCTGCGTCTCGACCATGAACTCCATCGGCAGGTGTTGCAGCACGTCGCGGACGAAGCCGTTGACGATCAGCGCCACCGCTTCCTCTTCGGAGAGGCCGCGCTGCATGCAGTAGAACATCTGGTCGTCGGAGATCTTGCTGGTCGTCGCCTCGTGCTCGAACACCGCCGAGGCGTTGCGGCTCTCGATATACGGCACCGTGTGCGCGCCGCACTTGTCGCCGATCAGCAGGCTGTCGCACTGCGTGAAGTTGCGGGCGCCCTTGGCCTTGGCGTGCGCCGAGACCTGGCCGCGATAGGTGTTGTCCGAGAAGCCCGCGGCGATGCCCTTCGAGATGATCCGGCTCGTGGTGTTCTTGCCCAGGTGCAGCATCTTGGTGCCGCTGTCGACCTGCTGGTAGCCGTTCGAAATCGCGATCGAGTAGAACTCGCCGCGGCTGTTGTCGCCGCGCAGGATACAGCTGGGGTACTTCCAGGTGATCGCCGAGCCGGTTTCCACCTGCGTCCAGCTGATCTTGGAGTTGTCGCCCCGGCAGTCGCCGCGCTTCGTCACGAAGTTGTAGACGCCGCCCTTGCCTTCCTTGTCGCCCGGGAACCAGTTCTGGACGGTCGAGTACTTGATCTCGGCGTCCTTCATGGCGACGAGCTCGACAACTGCCGCGTGCAGCTGGTGCTCGTTGCGCGCCGGCGCCGTGCAACCCTCGAGATAGGAGACATACGAGCCTTCGTCGGCGATCAGCAGCGTGC
>JAEYTN010000064.1 GCA_023433985.1 Pseudomonadota bacterium
GTCGCGTCCTCGGGCGGCGTCCACAGCGGCAGGTCGGCGGCGAAGCGCGGGCCCTCCGGCGTCAGTCCCACGAAAATCGGCGCCTCCCGGCTGTCCGACAAGGCGGCATGGTCGAGCCGCACGGGCACCGGCCTGCCCTCCGCGTCGGCCAGCAGCTTGCCGCGCCAGAACACCAGCGTGCGCGCCCGCTCGTCCTGCCGCGCCGCATCGCCGGCACGAAGCTGCGCGGCCCGGTCGAGCTCGCCGGGGCGAAAGGCATAGGCAAAATCCAAGACGGCACCTGTGAAGTTCGTTCCGACCGGTTTAGGGGGACGACGAGCCGGCCGCAAGCCACGGCCTCAGCTCCCCTCGCTCTCCATCAGGGCCTCGCCTTCCGCCTCGAGCGCGGCCATCTGCGCCGCGGCGAGCCCGAATCGCGCTGCCACGTCCGGCGCAAACCGCGCCATGTCGAGCCGCAACCGGATCAGCGCCAGGTCCTTGGCCTTCGCTTCCAGCATCACGTCGAACGTCAGTCCCGCCATCGCCCGCATGAAGCCGATGAACTCGAACGGATGGCAGAAGTCAGCGTGCCCCGTCCATACCGGCGCGAGCACTGCGTCGCGGCTCTTGCCGTCGCGCCCCTTGCGCTTCACCGTGCGCATCTCGGTGCGCGGCGAGGAAAAGTGCAGCTTTGGCCGCCCGCGCCCGCCCCAGCTCGCCACGAACCGCTCCACGGTCGGCCGCATATCGAGCCCCTCGGGATTGAGGCACAGGAAATGCTGGTGGTCGAAGATCAGCCGGACCCCGGTCTGCTCATGTGCCCGCAGCACGTCGGCCGCCGAGAAGCGGATGTCGTCGTTCTCGAGCACCAGCCGCCGCCGCACCGGCTCGGGCAGGCCACGGAACGTCTCGACCCAGCGGCCGAGCGCCGCTTCCTTGTCGCCATAGCTCCCGCCGGCGTGCACCACCAGCACCGCCTCCTCGCCCAGTTCCATCAGGTCGAGCATTTCGGCCTGCGAAACGAGGTCCCACGTGCTCTTGCGCACCAGTTCCGGATCGGGGCTGTTGAGCACGATGAACTGCGAGGGATGGAACGAGAGCCGGATGCCCAGCCGCCTGGCCTTCTCGCCGATGGCCCGCAGCTCGCTCGCACTCTCCTGCACCATGCCGTGGAACTGCGGCATGTCGGGATGCGTGGCGTAGGGCGCGAGGTCCGAGCTCATCCGGTACATGCGGATGTCGTGCTTTTCGAGGTAATCGAGGATGCCGTCGAGATATCCGAGCGAAACCTTGAGGTGCGGCTCCTGCGCCCAGCGCCGCGTATCGTTGCTCTTGAGCGCCGGGTCGCCCATCACCTTGACGGGGAACCCCAGCCGCAGCCGCTCCATGTCCATGCCTGCCCTCCCTCGTGAGCGAACCTAACGCGTCCGAAACCGCGCCGTTGCCGCCACCGGGATGAGTTGATCGCAGCCAGTGGAGGCTTAGCCGCCGAACGGTCTGGAGGCGCGCAGCCTCTCGACCACCCTCTCTCCCAGGTCGGCACATCGCACCCCGGCGAACGGGAATATGGCGGAGAAGTCGGGCGCCAGCCGCGCCTCGACGGCCCGGCGCAGCAGGCGATGCGCCCGGTATAGCCGGGTCTTCACGGTGTTCGGATTGAGGCCGGACAGCTCCGCCGTTTCCTCGACGCTCAGCCCCTCCACGTCGCGCAGCACGGCCACCGTCCTGAACCCTTCGGGCAGGCTGTCCATCGCCGCCTCGAGCACTTCTCTGACTTCCACGCGTGTCACCTCGCTGTCGGCGTCGGGAGGCATGATCGACAGCGGCGGCGGCGCCATTGGTGCACCGTCGGCGGCATCCAGGTCGTCGATGTCGATCGTCGGCCGCATCCGGCGCTTCCGCCCCAGCGCCTCGTTCAGCGCAATCCGTGTCAGCCAGGTGGAAAAGCTCGACGCGCCACGGAAGCTTTGCAGCCGGGTGAACGCCTTCACGTAGCTTTCCTGCACCACGTCCTCGGCCTCCGCCTCATCCCGAAGGATCGATCGCGCCACCCGGAACAGCCGCCGGTTGTTCCGCTGGATCAGCGTCCTGATCGCGTTCTCGCCACCCAGCCTCGCGAGGTCGATCAGTTCCGCCTCGCTGTCGAGCTCCAGGCTTTCGCGTGGTCGCAACACTGCAAGCTGCACCGATCCCTCCTATTGCCGGCTACGATGCACGACGCCCGCGGCCAGTATCTCGGCCACCGGCGGAAAGCTCATGAGCGCCACCTCGGGCAGTGCCGCGAGAGCAGGGTCGGCTGCAGGCTGCTCCGGCTCGCCGGCTGGCGTACCGACGACGATGCGGCCCACCATGCCGGCATGCTCGTGCGGAACGCAGTAATAGTCGTACACCCCCTCCACCTCGAACGTGACCGAAAACGTTTCGCCGGGCAGCAGGTAGCCCGAATCCCAGGGCGCCGCGCCTTCCGGTATGCGGCGCGGCCGCTCGAACACCGACGGGTGATATGCCGTCACCGTATGCGAGTTGCCCGCGTCGCGGTTGGTCCAGCGCACCGTCTGGCCACGCTGCACCAGCAGGCCCACCGGGTCGAACCAGACATGCGAGCCGCTTGGCGTTCCCTGCATGACCACCTCCGCCGGCTCGGCGCCGAAGGCGGTCGCTGGCCCGAGAAGGGCGGCGGCGAGATATCCGCCGACGCCCAGCACACGCCTGCGCGTGACCATCATTGCGCGACCCGCGCTTCATCGGCCACCGGCACATGCCACAGCACCACGTGGACGTGCGGCTCCTCCACGCCGGGATGGCCGGCGTTGTAGTAGACGTCCACATGGTCGACATTGCCGCCCGGTGCGGCGAGGTCCTCGAAGCGCTTGTCCGGATTGAGGTCCTTTATCGGCAGCATGTAGATCGTGCTGACCAGCGCGCCATCGTGATCATAGGCGAGGAACGGCCCCGCGGGCAGCGTCGCCGGATCGACGAACAGCTGCCCCATTCCCGGCAGGAAATCGGGTAGCTTCACCAGCGAGCTCACCGCGGCGAACTCCCCGGCCGGCGGGGACTTCGCGATATCGGCGGGAACATCGTGCGCAATCGCCGGAAGCGATCCGGCGAGCATAAGGGAAGCTGTTACGGCAAGGATTCTCACTTGCATCTCCTTTGGCTGACGCATCCGGTTCTCCCGTCGCGTCAGTCCATTGGATGGCGATCCACGGAATCGGTTCCCCGTGTCGCAAACGCCGTTGGCGCCCAGCCCGCCGCGGCTGGTTGCTTTCACGCTTCCTTTCGCAGACCATGTCCCGCGGGGAGGACCGCAGATGCCCGCGGCCGGCAAAACCAGCATCCGCCACGTCACCTTGGCCACCGATCTCGCGGCGAGGTCGGACCGCGCCTTCGACCGTGCCGTCGACGCCGCGCGTCGCTGGAACGCCCGCCTCCTGATCGTTCACGCGGTGGAGGAGCGCAGCACCCCGATCGACCATCCCTCGGAGCGCTGGGGTGTCGACCCGCTGGCGGCCGCGCGAGCGAAGCTCCAGTTCGACTATCCCAGCCGCGATGGCATCGAGACCGATATCGACGTCCGCCTGGGCAATGCGCAGGACATCGTGCTCGAAGCGGCAACCCGCGCGCGCACCGACCTGATCGTCGCCGGCATCGCGCGCGAGGAGGTCTACGGCCGCGACGACCTCGGCCGCCTCGTTCCGGCTCTTGCCAAGCATGCGCCGGCCCCGGTGCTCGTCGCCAAGAAGCGCTATTCCGGGTCGCCGCGGCGAGTCGTCGTCGCCACCGACCTGACCGATACCTCCCACGCCGCGCTCACTCTGGCGCTCGACCTGTTCGGCCCCGACCGGCTCACCCTGTTCAACGCCTTCGATCTCCCCTACCGGGGCCTGGCCGGCGACCGCAACGAACTCGAGCGCACCATGCGCCCGGGGGTCATCGAAGAACTGAAGGCCCTGCTGATCGAAGTCGCCGGCTCTTTGGCTGCCACGCAGATCGAGGTCATCGCCGAGCTTGGCGCGCCCGTGCCGATACTGGCAAAGCTCGTCACCGCCCGCGACATAGACCTCGTCGTCACCGGCACCTATGGCCATACGGGGATGCTGGATGCCCTCTTGGGCAGCACGGCCATGGATATCATGGCGGAGGTCTCGTGCGACGTACTGGTCGCGCGCCGGAAACAGTGATGGTGCGGGCGGTCGGACTCGAACCGACATGTCATCGCTGACGGCGGATTTTGAGTCCGCTGCGTCTACCATTCCGCCACGCCCGCACGCCGCAGAACCCACCGTACGATAGCGTCGAAGGGTAGCGGTGGCTCCTATACGACACCTGATGAAACAACGCCAGTACGATGCGCGTCGTAGCTTGCCCTACGCCCTCGGATAGCTGGGACACAAGAAGCAACCCTGTCGCGGCAATCTACCAACGGCGGCCACATGCGATCTCGGAAATCCCCCGCTGGCTCTCGAGCGTCAAATCCTTGTCGGGTGCCTCACGGACGCAATCCTCGGAAAACCACTGCAAGCAGTCGTTCCGATCGAGCCTCGCCTTCCGGCGTGGGCGGGAGGCGCCAAACGAATGTCAGCAATACCATAAGGTCTTCAGGGTCAGTTCCGGGCTTGATGTCCCCCGAAGCCTCGCAGGCGGCTATCAGAAGCCGCATTGCCTCGATGCAGGCGGAGTACTCGTCCTCGAAATTCCTGGCCTACGATCCCGGCCGCGATGCTGGCAGGAACTCGCGCCACTGCCGGAAGCGGTAACGCATATCGGCACGGCCTATCATGAAGGCCGCATCTATGCGGTCGGCGGGTTCGAGACCTTCGTTCATATGAGGGCCAGGAGTGCTGCATTCGTCTACGACGTGGCCGTTGACGAGTGGACGGCGCTTCCCGATCTGCCAATTGCGGCGGAGTCTCCTGCCGTCGCGGCGGTTGGCGGCAAGGTACACGTCATTGCCGGTCGCGATGCCGAGACCGCGATCGAGGTTCCCCTGTCGGACAGCGGGCCGATGATCCAGGTGGCCGTCGGTGGCACGTTGACGGCCCATCAGGTGTTCGATCCGGAGACAGGCAAGTGGACACAGGCCGCGGCGCTCCCCGATCCGCCTCGTGATCACATCGCCGTTGCCGTGCTGGACGACAGGATTCACCTCCTCGATGGCCGAGTGGACGACACGGACCAGAACGTGGCCGAGCACGCGGTTTATGACCCCCGGAGCGACACCTGGGAACGCGCCGCCCCCCTTCCAGACGCCCGCTCTGCCGGCGCAGCAAGCGCCGTCGACGGCAAGATCGTCTTTGTGGGAGGCGAGTGCCGACCGGGTGGTGAGGCATTCACGCCCAATGCCTACGACGAAGCGTTCGAGTATGATCTGGCCTCGGACAGTTGGACCGAACTACCCACTCTGCCCGGCGGTCGTCATGGCTTTGGCGGTGCCACGGTGGGGAAGACCATCTACTTTCCGGCAGGCGCTCCCGTATGCGCGGGCGGTGCCCTCGCGGATATGCTGTCCATAACGCTCGATTAAGTGGCTGCGGCCGGCACACAGCCGGCCGTACCCCCTCCCTGGAGGCGGCCATTTGACCCCTCATCCGGTCACATCCCTGGGTACGAAGCCACATGAGATCGGCATGTCCAACTCATTCCCAGACTCGCATGAGTGAGGTGCATGGCCGGGTGAGGATGAAGGCCTAGGCTGGGAGCGCCGCGACAATGCCCAGCGCCCGCAACGCGCTGCGGCGTCGGGGAGTTGATCTCCCATGCAAGGCGATATTCGCATCGGCGTATCCGGCTGGACCTACCGGCCCTGGCGCGGCAACTTCTACCCCAAGGGCGTCGCCCAGAAGCGCGAGCTGAGCTACGCCGCCACGCAGTTCAACGCCCTCGAGATCAACGGCACCTTCTACGGCATGCAGACGCCCAGGGCGTTTCGCCGATGGGCGGCGGCCGTCCCCGACGGCTTCGTC
>JAEYTN010000152.1 GCA_023433985.1 Pseudomonadota bacterium
CTATTCGCCCGCCGAGGTGGTGGAGGCGCAGCCGGGGCTGCAGACGCGGCATTTCGGCGGCGTGACGCTGAGTTGCAAGGTGGCATCGAGCAGCAACGACCTGGTGGTGATCAACCAGAGTCCGCAGCCGCTGCCGCCGGGCACGCGCATCAAGTGGCAGCTGAAGCAGGAAGGCAAACGCGGCTACTTCGCCATCATCGGCGAACTCGCCGGGGGAGAATCGCTGGTGGCCGACGACGTGATCGATGGCGGCGCCAGGCAGAACGATGTCTGTGTAGCGCGGGTGATCTGACAGGGCCGCGACGACCTGCTCCCGCCTGCTTGTGCACCGCAATGGACAAGTTGCCACGGGTTCAAAAAACTGACATCGAACGCGGCTAGGGAGCGCCCGCTTCAGCAAACCCGAGCCGACAATGTCCTACCGCGTTGCCATCTATTTCGCGCCTGACGCGACCGGACCGCTTTGGCTCAAGGCGTCGCAGTGGCTGGGCCGCGATCCGCTGAGCGGCGCGTGCTGTTCCGACGACATCGGCGGGATTTCGCGGGCCGAGATCGAAGCGAAGACCGCTTCGGCGCGGCGCTACGCCTTCCACGCCACGATCAAGTCGCCGATGCAGCTGGCCGAGGGCCGGAGCGAGGCGGAGCTGGCCGAGGCGATGGGGGCGTTTGCGGCAGCACGCGGTCCGGTGGCGATCGGCCGGCTGAAGCTGGCGCGGATCGACGGGTTCCTGGCGCTGATCCCCCAGGAGCAGCCGCAGGCGCTGACGGACTTCGCGGCGGACGTCGTGACGGCGTTCGAGCCGTTCCGCGCCCCGGTCAGCGAGGCGGATAAGGCGCGGCGCAATGCGGGCGGCCGGCTGTCGGCGCGCCAGCTCGAGCTGCTCGACCGCTATGGCTACCCCTATGTGATGGAGCAGTTCCAGTTCCACATGACGCTGACCAACCGACTCGGCCCCGAGGACCAGGCGCGGTTCGAGGCGGCGCTCATGGAGCATCTGGGCGAGCTGGCCACCTCGGAGGCTGTGCTCGACCGGCTGGCGCTCTACCATGAGGCGAAGCCGGGCGCGCCGTTCAGCCGGGGCGCCGAATTCAAGCTGCAAGGAACCGGACGATGAGCGAGCTCGCCTTCACCAATGCGCGGATCGTGCTCAGGGACGAGGTGATCACCGGCTCGGTGCTGGTGCGCGACGGGGTCATTGCGGCGATCGATACGGGGAGCGTCAGCCACGGCGAGGATGTCGGGGGCGAGTACCTGATCCCCGGGTTGGTGGAACTCCATACCGACCATTTCGAGAGCCACTACCGGCCGCGGCAGGGCGTGACCTGGAACGCGCTCGCGGCGCTGCAGGCGCATGACGCGCAGGTGGCGGGCGCCGGCATCACCACCGTGTTCGATGCGGTGCGGATCGGCTCAGACCCCGAGACGGGCGACATCACCGAGGACGTGAGGCTGATGGTGGAGGCGGTGGCGGAGGCCGATGCCGACGACCGGCTGCGCGCGGATCACCACATTCACCTGCGCTGCGAACTCGCGACGCCGGACGTGGCCGAGCACTTTCTCGCGCACTGCACCAACCCGATCGTGGGCCTCGCCTCGCTGATGGACCACACGCCGGGCGCCCGGCAATACGTGACGCTCGAGCACTACATCGCCTACTACCAGAAGAAGCTGCGCCTATCGGACACCGAGATGGCGCAGTTCATCGCCGAGCGGCAGAAGGCGCGCCGACTCCACGCCGACGGCAACCGCGAGGCGATCCTCGAGCGCGGGCGCGAGATCGGCCTCGCCTTCGCGAGCCACGACGACGCCACGGTGGAGCATGTCGACGAGGCCGTGCGCGATGGCATGAGCATCGCCGAGTTCCCCACCACGATGGAGGCGGCGCAGGCCTGCCACGCGGCGGGGCTCGCGGTGCTGATGGGAGCACCCAACGTGGTGCGCGGCAAATCGCACAACGGCAATATCTCGGCCGCCGAGCTGGCCAGGGCCGGGGTGCTCGATGTGCTGAGTTCGGACTACGTGCCGTTCGCCCTGCTCTATGCGGCGTTCCTGCTGCCCGAGCTCGCCGACAGTATCGCGCTGCCGGATTCGGTGGCGATGGTATCGGCTCGGCCGGCGGCGGCGGCGCAGCTTGCCGATCGCGGCCAGATCGCGGTGGGCAAGCGGGCCGACCTGGTGCGGGTGCGGCGGCGCGAGGGCGACGTGCCGGTGGTGCGCAGCGTGTGGCGGCAGGGGCAGCGGGTGAGCTGATGGAGCGGGAAAAGGGCGCCGGTGCCCTCGCCCTGGTGGTCGGCCCGTCGGGAGCCGGCAAGGATACGCTGCTGGCGGCCGCCAAGGCGGCCCTGGGCGACGATCGACGCTTCGTGTTCCCGCGCCGCGTGGTGACGCGCGAGGCGATGGCGGAGCTCGAGGACCACGACAGCCTCGACCGCAACAGCTTCAACCTCGAAAGGCTGCGCGGCGCCTTCGCCCTCGACTGGGAGGCGCACGGGCTCTGCTATGGCGTGCCGGTAGAGGTGGAGAGCGCGATGCGCGAGGGCGGCGTGGTGGTGGTGAACACCTCGCGCCGGGTGATTGAGCGGGCGCTCGAAAAGTATCCGCGCTGCGTCGTGCTGCTGGTGACGGCGACGCCCGAGGTGCGGGCCGAGCGGCTGGCGGGGCGCGGCCGCGAGACGGCCGAGGACGTCGCGGCACGGCTGAGGCGGGAGGGCGCGCCGATTCCGCCCGGGGTCGAGGCGGTAACGATCGACAACTCGGGCAGCCTGGCGGACGGTATTGCCGGCTTTGTTGCGGCGCTCAGACGGATCGCAGAGCCGGCCGCCTGAAACCACTGGCACGCCCGCGCGTTTGCCTTGCCGCAATCAACCGGGATTTTGGGCCATGGACACCACGCGCATCGACATCATCGCCAACGCGCTGGCGCAGGCGGCGCGAGCGCAAGGGGTGGTCCGCGTTGCCGAACTCGATTTCGAGCAGATGGCGCTCGCCATCGAAGCGATGGCCGGCGGCGTGCCGGTGGTGGGGGTCGCGGCGACGCCGCTCGATCCCGAGGGCGACGGGCTGACACCCAGGGAACTCAACGCCGCGAACGACGGCTGACGCCCTCGTCGCAACGAAAAGGGGCCGCCCTTCGGTCAGGCGGCCCCTTGAACTTGTCGATCCCGACCCGGCTCAGACGCGGGTGAGGCAGACCTTGCCGACACCGGAATTCTTGGTGCCGAGCTTCGCGGCAGCTGCCTTGCTCAGATCGATAATGCGGCCGCCGTGGAACGGACCGCGGTCGTTGATCGTTACCTTGATAGACTTCCCGGTACGCTGGTCGGTTACCTTGACCTTCGTGCCGAACGGGAGAGTCTTGTGGGCGGCGGTCATGGCGTTCTCGTTGAACTTCGAACCAGATGCCGTCTTCTTGCCGTGGAACCCGGGACCATACCACGAGGCTCCACCGCATTGGTCGGCTGCACTGGCGGCGGGGATTGCTGCAAACAGACCCGTCATCAGGGCGGCCACAACGATTTTCTTATTCAACCTTCAGTTTCTCACGCACGTTTACGACGGCCGGAGAAGGCTTTAGGCCTGTGGCGAGAATATGAACCGAAAATGAACGGGGCTTATTCGAGCAATTCTGTTGCGTCGACGCCACGGTAAGGATGTACTATCGCAGCGCCATTTTTCTTCGCTGAATCAAAGCCGTGCATCTGGTTTTCCCCAGCGTGGCCGGGTGCGACGATTGCTACGCTTTTTAGCATGCCATGCTCAGGATTCCGCCCCGGCGCCGTCGCCGATTGTGGCACGACCCGGCCAATTTTGACCAGTTGATAAAATTTCAGGGCAGGTTTAGCGTCCCCTAGTTTGGAACGGTTCCAAGGGAGAGGGACGCCATGGGCGAGGGCATGCTCAAGGACGGGATCGCGGCAGGACGGCTGGACCCGGCCGACTACGCGCGGAACTTCTCGGACCTGCATCCGCCGCTCGACCGGCACGAAGCGTTCGTCGAGGCCGACCGCTGCTATTTCTGCTTCGATGCGCCGTGCATGACGGCCTGCCCGACCTCCATCGACATTCCAATGTTCATCCGCGAGATCTCGACCGGCAACGGGCTGGGCGCGGCAGAGACGATCTTCGAGCAGAACATCCTGGGCGGCATGTGCGCCCGCGTCTGCCCCACCGAGCAGCTGTGCGAGGAAAGCTGCGTGCGCATGGAGGCCGAGGGCAAGCCGGTGAAGATCGGCCAGCTGCAGCGCTATGCCACCGACATTGCGATGTCCGAGGGTCGGCAGTTTTTCGCCCGCGGGCCGGAGACCGGCAAGCGGGTTGCCGTGGTAGGCGCCGGCCCGGCCGGACTGTCGGCGGCGCACCGGCTCTCGATGCACGGGCACGAGGTGGTGATGTTCGACGCGCGCCCCAAGGCGGGCGGGCTCAACGAATACGGCATCG
>JAEYTN010000155.1 GCA_023433985.1 Pseudomonadota bacterium
CCCTACGCCACGGCGCCGATGGGAGCGTTCGGACGGCTGGTCGTCGGCACCGTCGGGGAAGTGAGCATCGCGGTGCAACCGGGAGCGATCGCAGCCGTGCCGGACTATGCCCGCCACTTCGCCAACCCGCTCGACATCGTGATGTCGTCGGGTTCGACGGGGCGGCCGAAAGCCTACCTGTTCGACGAGACGCATTTCGTGCGGGAGGCGGAGGTGCGGGCGCCCCGGCACGAGCTTCGGGCCCTGCACTTCGGCATCCCGTTTCCAACCTCGACGGCGGCACACGCCATTGTCATCCGCCACCTCGTGGCGGGCATCGCCAGCGTTCATCTGCCCGGCGTCGGCACCTGGAGCGACCTGGCCGCGAGCATCGACGCACTGCAGCCTGTCGAGGTGAGTGCGACGCCCTTTGCCCTGGCGCCGTTGTTCGGCGCGGGCGAGGCCCTGTCGACGCGGGAGCTGCCGCGGCAGTTGCGGGTCTATGCCGGGCCGCTGTCGGACAGCCTCGCCGCGCGGTTGCAGGCAGCGTTACCGCGGACGCGGGTGGTGTCGATTTACGGCGCGACCGAAGGGGGCAACACCACGCTGACGCGCACCGGCGCCGGATCGCAGTTCAGCCTGACGCCGGACGAACGCAATGTGGGGTTGTGGCTCGACGACGAGGGGCGATGGGCGAAGGCAGGCGAGATCGGCGAAATCCTGATGGCATCCGGCTTGCCCGTCGGGCCGCCGCTGCTTATCGGTGAGCCGCCGCATGCGACGACCCTGCCGCCCGGCTGGATCGCGACGGGTGACCTGGGACGGCTCGAACTCGACGGGCGGCTGAGCTTCCTCGGTCGTTCGAGCGACATCGTCGTGCGGCAGGGGGAACGGCACTCGGCACTGTTGCTGGAACAGGAGATGGAGGCGAAGGGCTATCCGCCGGTCATCGTGTGCGGACTTGCAGGCAGCGGCGGCGAGCAGCTCTGCGTGCTGGTGGAGGGGTTTAGCGAGGTCGAGCCGGATCGTCTCGGAGGGCTGCGCGAGCTCACCGGGTGTACCTCCATCGTGCTGACCGGGTCGTTTCCGCGCACGCTGCTGGGCAAGGTCCGGCGGCGGGAGGCGATCGCAGAGGTGGTGGCGCGGCTCGGGGGCGGAGCCGAGCCGACCGAACTGGCGGGCACGACGGTCTACGACCTGCGCGGCCGGCCCTAGGCCAACTCGAACACGTCGCCCGCGACGCCGGTAGCGGTGAAGCGGCCGACGCCGACCGCCTGGATGTCGTTGAGCCAGCGATATGCCGTGGCGCCCGTCTCGTAGGTCTGGGCGAAGCGGTAGTAGTAGCGGGCCGGGTCGACCGCCACGAGCGCCTCGCGGGAAGTGGCTTCGGCGCGCACCTCGGGGCCGATGACGAGGCGCCCCTGCGCCTGCATATAGACGTAGCCCCCGTCGTCGAGCTCCACCACCTGGCGCACGTCGAGGCGAGCCGTGCCGCTCGTATCGACGAGGATGAAGTCGCAGCCCGAGGGCAGCAGACGGCCATTCAGCCGGCCTTCCACGCGGCCACCCCGCATGTCGAACACCCGGCGCCGGCCGATCGGGGTGTCGCCGATCTCCCATGGCGCGCCCAGATCGGCGTGGAGGGTGAGGAGCGGCCGCAGGCTGGGCACCGACATGAGGTTGATCCTGTTCGCGTCTGTTGCCCCGCGAGTAGACCGCGCCGCGGACAGAGGCGTAATCGGTACGGCTACGGACCTGTCGCTAGGCGAAGCTGAGGTCGAGCCACCAGCGGGTTGGCTCGGCCGGATCAAGGTGCAGGATGCGGGTGCCGGCGAGCGCGGTGGCAAGGGAGTCGGCGTAGCCGGTCATGGGTTCGACCGCGACCGTATCGACGGGGCCGATGCCGGCTCGGTCCATCCAGACCCCGAGATAGGGGACGATGGCGCCATCCCAACGGAAGGTCAGGGTGGCGCCGCCGGGGTGGATCAGTTGCGCGCGCTCGGTGCGCACCTGCGGGGTGACGAAGAGCTTGGCGCTGTGAGCGGGCGGAAGGTCGGAGAGGTGGACCCGCCCGCCTTCGGGCCGGTCGCGCCAGTAGCCGCGACCGAAGATGTCGACCAGCGGCTGCGTGCCGTCGCCCAGCACGACTTCGGTGCCGGGCGTGGCGGCGAACTGCGGGTGGGCGGCCCAGAGCAAGGGAATGGGCTCGGTGGTGGTGGCGACATAGTCGAGGCGCAGGCCGTCGGGGCGGATGGCAACGCGGCGGCACAGTTCGTAGCGGAGGTGGCGGCCGCGAACTGCCAGCCACCCATCCCCGGCCTCCATCCATGGCTGGTCCCACGCATCGCCATGGAGCGGGAGGCGGTGGCCCATCACGTCGCAGTCGTCGATGGTGGGGGCACATTCGTCCCAGCCGAACATGTCGCCGTCGACGAGGAACGGCGGTAGCGCGTCGAGCGGCAGCAGCGGGCGTTGCGGCTGCGTCAGCCACTCGCGACCGCGGTGCAGGATAGAGGCGAGCTTGCCGCCGCGTCGGGGGAGGACGGTGACCGCGAGGTCGGCGGCGCGATAGAGCAGCGCCGCGTCGCCGTGCCAGGTGGTGCGTTCCGGTGGGGTGTACTCAGCCAAGGCGCACCCAGGACTCTCCCGCGAGACTGCCGACGCCTTCGACATCGCGACGAAGCTCGGGCCCGAAATTGGCGACCACCGCGGTGCCGTCGGCAAAGACGGAGCGTTGCAGGTTACCGTCCTCGCTCAGGATATCGAACTCCGTCATCTCCAGCCTGCCGATCTCGCGGTGGAGGCGGGCGACGGGCAGGGCGTGGCGGAGAGCGAGTTGCACCTCCGGATCCTCGAAGCGGAAGCTGGTGAGCGAGGTTTCGGCGCCGCGGCCGGTCCACTGGTACTGCGCGCCGAACGGGAAGACGTCGGGCGGCGTGCCCATCAGCGCGTCGAGGGCGGACTGCAGGCGGGGGCGCCCGCCGCCATACTCGAACAGCCCGTCGGGGCCCATGCGGGAGAAGCCGGCGAAGTTGTAGTTGTGCACCTCCCAGTGCGAGTGGATCAGGCTGTCATGGTAGACGAGCCCGGTCAGCGGCACCGGCCAGAACGGCCAGTGCCGGAACATCGGGAACGCCTTCACCGACCCGAGGTCGTAGTCGGCCGCGTAGGCGTCGTTGAAGGATTCCGAGCTGACGGCGCGGTTGCCGTGCTGGCCGGCGCGCAGCAGCGCCTGGAGGTTGGCGCGGTCCTCGGCGCGGGAGAGCGGACGGCCAAGGTGGCCGGGGTGATCGAGGGCGTGGCACTCGTCATTGGCGGCGCAGGTGACGACGTCGAAATGGTCCCAGCTCATGTCGGCCATGGCGCCGGCATTCTCGCGCGCCTTGTAATCGGCCATGACACTCGAGCAGACGGCGTTCCACTGCTGGTCCTCGATGCGCCAGCTGGGGCGGACCTTTCCGGCGGGGTCGCGACGGAAGGTGCGGCGGATGGCCTCCGTTCCGTCGTCGAGCGCTTCGTTGACCCAGGACCAGGGAGCGACGTCGTAGCCGAGCGCCTTGACCGCGGCCACGGTGTCCGCCGAGAGGTCGATCGGGGCGCGGCCGCCCATCACGAGGGGCTGGTGGTAGTTGTCGAAGCGGGCGGGATAGACCAGCGCGCGATCGAAGCCGTAGGCCTTGAGCTTGCCGAGTTCGGCGACGTAGTCGAGCTCGTCGCGGCAATAGCCGATGAAACACATGAGGCTGCCGAACAGGCGCTCGAGCGCAGGCCGCTCGGCCAGCTTCTCGTCCCACGACCTGAACTGGCCGCGCGCCTGCACCTGCCGGCGATAGGCCTTGGCGAGGGCGGTGATGCTGCCATCGGTCGGGACGATGCGGGCGACGCGATCGTAGCGCAGCGTGCCGAGCGAACTCACCTGCACGAACTGCGCTTCGCACACCCCGTCCGCCGATTTGCTGACGCTGAGCGTGACGTCGTCACGGGTAACGGTCTCGACCAGCAGGCCGGCGCCTGCGGCGAGGTAGCCGACGAAGGGCATGGCGAAGCCGGAATGACCGCCATCGGCAACCTGCCAGCGGAAGGCCGGGCCGCCTCCCCGCCAGAGCATGCCCTGCATGACGGGCAGCACGTATCGGCTCGGCCCCTCGTCCGGGAGGAACTGGCCGGGAAGCGAGACGCCCTGCAGCGTCCGGAGCCCGGTAGTACGCAACCTCACCTCGAGCCCGTCTGGACCGAGCCGGTAGAGGTAACTCACCTCCTCGTCTCCGGCAGCGAACCGGAGTTCGAGCGCCCCGTCGAGCTGTCGCGCCGAGACGGGCTGGAGACGGCCGACGATCGGCGGCAGCGGGTCGCGGCGGTGGAAGGGAGTGGCCTGGTACCACAGCGAGGCATAGTCGAGCCGCCAGCGGGTGCGGCGCTGCCGGTCCTCAAGCGCCAGCCCCGTGCCATCCTCATGGCAGACCAGTACAATCCCGGGGTTCGATATCGTGATCATTCTGGCACTCTGGTGGGTGGGGCCGGCACATCCGTGTTCGAAAACTTCGGCAGACAGATTTATCGATATATGGTGGGCAACACCTGGACCATTGTCAACACGCCCGCAATCCCGCGACGGACTGCAGAATCTGCGACGGACCCCGTTGACAAGCCGCGCGTTTTTCCGGCAGCGTAGATTTATCGATAAATCTGGAGGGTACAGATGTCGCTGAAAACTCATGTCGCCGCGGCGCCGATCACCCGGCGCCGCATCCTTGCAATGTCCGCCGCACTGATGGCCGGCACGGCGCTCGCTGCCGCTACCGGCGGCGCATCTGCCCAGGACGGGGCCTCGCTGCAGTTCTGGAAGATGCCGAATATGGCGGCCGAGAGCGAGAACGCCTACTGGGCGAAGGCCGTGAGTGACTACCAGGCTGCCAGCGGCAATACCGTCGAGCACCTGCTCGTGCCGTGGGCCGAGTTCCTGCCCAAGTACACCGCCGCCTTCGTCTCGGGCACGGCGCCCGACGTTTCGTACCAGGTGACGAACACGCTCAACCAGTTCGGCACCAACGGCCTTCTCGCCGACCTCAAGGCAATCGACCCGAGCCTCGATACCAGCGCCATCAACCAGGCGATGATCGAGAGCGCCACGCAGGACGGCAAGCTCTACGGCTACCCCTACATTTCCAGCCGCTTTGTGCTGGCGCTCAACGAGGCGGTGTGGGAACAGGCCGGCAAACCGGCGCTGCCCACGACCTATGACGAGCTGGTCGAGTTCGCCAAGAAGCTGACCTTCGACGAAGCGGGCAAGCCGCTCGGCGACCCGGCCTTCGACAAGTCGAAGGTGGCGGTCTATGGCATGGCCTGGCCCGGCTCGTACGAGGTGGTCATCAACTATGTCTGGAACGTGCTGTTCTCGTATGGCGTGACGCCGTTCTCGGCCGACATGAAGGACATCGGCTTCGACACGCCGGAAGGCCGCGCCGCGCTCGAGCACCTCAAGGCGCTCCAGGATTCGGGCGCCGCGACGCCGATCAGCCTCTACGCCGACGCCCAGCAGTGGGCGGACCTGCTGCCGGCCGGCAAGGCGGGTATCCAGTGGGTCGAGGCGAACGTCCAGCAGTTCGTCAACTTCCCCGACGCCCGGCTGCAGGTGGTCGATCCTCCGGCAGGCCCGGCCGGCGCCTATGTTTCCGGCGCGGCGGGCTACCTCGTCATCGCCGAGGCCAGCCAGAACAAGGAGGCGGCGCTCGACTTCATCAAGTACGTGACCAGCGGCGCGCCTTATGACGACTACATCGCGCAGTCGCTGCTGTTCCCGGTCAGCACCGATGCCGATGCGGCGGCCATGTATGGCAAGGTCAGCGAGAAGCGGGCCTACGACTTCCTCGCCGCGGCCCTGCCCCAGACGAGCGCCATGCTGTTCCCCGCGGCCCTGCCCTACAACGGCTACGAGTACCTGGTGGGCGAGATCAACAACTACCTGAGCGGGCAGAAGTCGCTCGACCAGATGATCGCCGATGCTAGGCAGCAGACTGCCACCCTGGCCGCCAATGCCGGGCTCTAGGACCTGATGCAGGCGATCAAGGCTCAGGCGAGGGCGGAGTTCATCTCCGCTCTCGTCTTCCTCACCCCGAAATTCGGCCTCTTCTGCGCGTTCGTCGTCGCTCCTTTCCTCTATACCTTCTACCTGATGCTGTTTCAGGGCGGCCTGATCGGCAGATCGCGGTTCGTGGGGCTGGGGAATTTCGGCGCACTGCTCGATGACGGGCTGTTGCGCTCGACCATCGGCAACACGCTGCTGTTCATGGCCATCAACATCCCGGTGACGCTGGGGCTGGCGCTCGGCGTGGGCATCCTGCTCGCGCGGCAGGTAAGGTTTCGCGGCATCTACCGCTCGCTGATCTACGTGCCCTCGCTGCTCTCGGTGTCGGCGACGGGGCTGGTGTGGAAGATCATGCTCGATCGGGACGCCGGGCCGGTCTACGGCTTCTTCAAGACCTATCTGGGGCTCGAGCTCAGCTACCTGCAGTCCGGCTCGGTGGCGATCGCCACCGTGGCGCTGATCAGCGCCTGGGCGTCGGTAGGGTTCTACAGCCTGATCTTCCTCGCGGGCCTCAACGGCATTCCGCAGGAGCTCTACGAGGCAGGCAAGGTGGACGGGATCAGCCCGCGGGGCGCCTTCTGGCACATCACGCTGCCGCTGCTGAAGCCGGTGCTGCAACTGGTGCTGATCCTTACCTCGATCAGCGCCATCCAGGTGTTCGACATCATCTTCGTGCTGACCCAGGGCGGCCCCGGCACCTCGACCTATACGGTGATGTGGTACATCTACAAATCCGTGTTCGGCGGTGGCTCGGTAGGCTACGCGGCAACGATCAGCGTGGCGGTGATGCTGTTCTCGATCGCGCTCGCCGGTGGCATCGTGCTCTTCACCCGCAACCGGGAGGCGAAGTGATGGCCCTGTCCTCTTCCGCCACCCGGCCCGGCAGCCCGCAGTTCTGGGCGGCGCTGCGCACGCACACGCTGCTGATCCTCGTGGTGCTCGCCTCGGTGGGGCCGGTGCTGTTCGTGGTGCTGGCCTCGTTCCGGCCGGTCACCAGCTTTGCGTCGCTGGGCGGCGGCACCGGCCAGTTCACGCTCGCGAACTACCTTGGCGTGTTCGCCGACAAGGTATCGATCCAGTGGCTGATCAACTCGATCGTCGTCACCTGCACGGTGACGATCCTGACGGTGATCATCGACATGCTGGCGGGCTACGCCTTCGCCAAGCTGAAGTTCAAGGGCAGTGCCCTGATCCTGTCGGCCATGCTGTCGACGGTGATGGTGCCGTTCGCGGTGACGCTTCTGCCCAACTACGTGCTGGTGGCGCGGCTGGGCCTCGTCAACACCTATGCCGGGCTGATCGTACCGCTGCTGTCGGCGCCGGTGGGCGTCTACCTGATGCGGCAGTTCATCTCGGAAATCCCCGACGCGCTGCTCGAAGCGGCCAAGATCGACGGCGCCAATCCGCTGCAGATCTTCCTCAAGATCATCGTGCCGCTTTCGCGGCAGCCGGCGATCGTGCTGGCGGTGTTCACCTTCGTGAATACCTGGAACAGCTTCCTCTGGCCGCTGCTGATCGCGCAGTCCGAGGACAAGCGCACGCTGATCGTCGGCATCGCGACGCAAAGCCTGCAGCACAGCCAGAACCTCGGCGCCATGACGGCGCAGACGGTGATCAGCATGGTGCCGACGCTGGTCGTGTTCGCGATCTTCCAGCGCTACTTCCTGATGGGCCTGACGGCCGGTTCCGTGAAATCATGATCGACAACAATACGGGAGGGCCGGCAATGACCGGCGCAGTGTACCCCAGCATCCGGGGTCAGGTGGTCTTCGTCTCGGGCGGTGCGAGTGGCATCGGGGCGGAGATCGTCACGCAGTTCGCGCGGCAGGGCGCGCAGGTGGCCTTCGTCGACATCGACGATGCACAGGCCGAGGCGCTGGTGGCCGCGCTGGCGGCGGAGGGGCTGCTCGCGCCCTTCTACCAGCGTTGCGATATCCGCGACATCGCGGCGCTCAGGGCCGCCATCGCGGCGGTGATCGAGCGCTTCGGGCCGGTGAGCACGCTGGTCAACAGCGCGGCGAGCGACGACCCGCACTCGATCGCGGAGGTGGAGCCCGACTACTGGGACGAGCGGATGGCGCGCAACCTCAGGCACCATTTCTTCGCCGCGCAGGCGGTGCGGCCGGCAATGACGCAGGCAGGCGGCGGCTCGATCATCAATATCGGTTCGACGGTGTGGCTGTTCGGCGCGCCCAACACGATCGCCTACGCCACGGCAAAGGCGGCGATCACCGGCATGACGCGCTCGATGGCGCGCGAGCTCGGGCCCGAGAACATCCGCGTCAACTGCGTGACCCCCGGCTGGGTGATGACCGAGCGGCAGCTCAAGACCTACATCGATGCCAAGGCCGAGGCGCAGATCTCGACCCGGCAGTCGCTCACTAATCGCCGCATCCAGCCGGTCGACATCGCCAACATGGTGCTTTTCCTCGCGGCCGACGAAAGCCGCTCCTGCGCCGGACAGAACTTCATCGTCGATGGCGGCTGGGTCTGACCCGGTCGGCAGAGACGCGATTGCCCTCCCTTTCTGAATGGAACTGAACGAAAAATGAACGCGATCCGCCACAGCACCGACCCCGTCGTGCAACTGATGCGCGAAAGCTTCTTCTCCGCCCTCATCTCCGACGTGCTCGACGACCTGGGCTATCGCGACCAGGCGCTGCCGACGAAGATCCGGCCGCTCGACGAGGGGCTGAAGATGGTCGGGCGCGCCCGCACCATGCTCTATGCGGACGTCTACGCCCTGCCCGGCCCAGACGAGAACGCGCATGAGGGCGAGATCAGGCTGGTGGACAGCCTCAAGGCCGACGACGTGGTGGTGTGCGCCTGCGGCACCTCCGGCCGGATCGCTCCCTGGGGCAGCCTGCTCTCGACGGCCGCCACGGTGCGCGGTGCAGCCGGGGCGCTGATGGACGGCATGGTGCGCGACATCGCGGAAATCCGCGAGCTGAAGTTCCCGGTGTACCACGGCGGCATCGGCCCGCTCGACAGCAAGGGGCGGGCGCGGGTGATCGACACCGATACGCCGGTTCGCTGCGGCGGTGTGCTCGTCGCCCCGGGCGACCTGATCATCGGCGACGCGGACGGCGTGGTGGTGATCCCGCAGGCGATCGAGGCCCAGGTGGTCGAGGCGGCGAAGGAAAAGCTCAAGGGGGAGAACAAGACCAAAGCCGCATTGCTGGCCGGTCGCAGCCTCGCCGAGGTTTACGAAGAGTTCGGGGTGCTGTGATGATCGTCGATTGCCACGTCAATATCTGGAACCCCGAGCACGTCCGGCCGCTGCTTGCCACCGGCACGGCCACGTCGCGGCCCGGCTCGGTGAGCCAGCTCGCCGATGCCGATACGCTCTACAAGGCGATGGCCGAAGTGGACAAAGCCATCGTCTTCACACTCCGCTACGG
>JAEYTN010000195.1 GCA_023433985.1 Pseudomonadota bacterium
CACCAGCGCCGTGGGCGAGGTGATGTGGGAGAGGAACAGCACTTTCGTGCGCTCGGTCATGGCGGCGACGAGCGTGTCGGTGAAGGCCTGCTCCGACACGAAGGGCATCGGCACCTTGACCACCACCACCTTGGCGCCGGTCTTGCGGCACACATAGGCCCAGGTCTTCTCGAGCGCCGAGTATTCGTGGTCGGTGGTGAGGATCTCGTCGCCTTCCTGGAGCGGCAGCGACTGGGCGACGATGTTGAGCCCGCCCGTGGCGTTGACCACGCCCACGACGTTCTCCGAACTCGTGCCGAGGAACTCGCCGAGCGCCACGCGCGGCGCCTTCATCAGCTCGCCCAGGCGGCGGCCGAGGAAATCCACCGGCTCGCCCTCGAGTTCGCGCTGGAAGCGCTGGTAGGTCTCGAAGACGGGGCGCGGACAGGCGCCGAACGAGCCGTGGTTGAGGAAGGTCACGTCCTCGCGCAGGAGGAAGTGCTTGGCTAGGTTCGACGACACTTAACGGCCTTTCAGGGTGGGATCGAGCGCATCGCGCAGACCATCGCCGAACAGCGTGGTGGCGAGCACGGTGATGGCGAGCGCAGCGGTGGGAAACACCGCCATGTGCCAGTAGAAGAACATGAAGTTGATGCCGACATTGATCATCTGCCCCCAGCTGGGGGTCGGCGGCGCGACGCCGATGCCAAGGAAGCTGAGCGACGCTTCGAGCATCATGGCGCCGGGCATGGCGAGCACGAAGCCGACGATGATCGGCGACAGCGAGTTGGGAATGACGTGGCGGCGGAGGATGTACCAGGGCGAGGCGCCGAGCGCCTGCGCGGCCCGCACGAACTCCTTCTCGCGGAACGACTTCACCTGCGCCCGCACCAAGAGGCACACGCCGAACCAGCCGAAGGCCGCGGCGATGACGACGATGGTCACGTAGCCGCCGCCGGTCAGCGCGCCGAGCAGCATGGCGGCGAGCAGCGACGGCACCACCGAGAAGATTTCGATGACGCGCATGATGAACCAGTCGATGCGCCCGCCGAAATAGCCGGCGACGGCGCCGATCGGGATGCCGATCAGCAGGCTGCAGGTCGCCGCGGCAAAGCCGATCGAGAGCGATACGCGCGCGCCGTAGACGACGCGGGTGAAGAAATCGCGCCCCAGGTCGTCGACGCCGAACCAGAACTCGGCCGACGGGAAGGCCAGCGCCTGGCTCAGGTATGCCTGCTTGGTCGGGTCCGTCTTGGTGTAGAGCGGTGCGAAGATGGCCATCAGGATGATGATGACGAGGACAACCCCGCCGATGACAGCCGCCTTGTTGGCGGCGAAGCGACGCCACGCGAACCAGGCGGGGCTCCGCTGCTTGGCGGCGGTGGGAACGGCAAGGCCGGCGCCGGTTTCGATCTGGGTGCTCATTGCGTGTCGTCTCCCAGGCGGATGCGGGGATTGAGCCACGCATAGGCAATGTCGGAAATGAGGTAGGCAAAGCAGATGCCCACCGTGACCATCAGCACCAGCGCCATTTCGAGCGGATAGTCGCGGTTCTCGATCGAGGAGACGAAGTAGCTGCCGAGGCCCGGAATGCGGAACATCGCCTCGACGAAGATCGACCCGGTGGCGGTGCCGATGAACATGGGCAGGAACACCGTGACCATCGGGATGGCCGAGTTGCGCAGCACGTGCTGGAAGATGATCCGCCGCTCGCTCAGGCCCTTGGCCCTGAGCGCCGTGACGAACGGCCGGTTGAGCGTATCGAGCATGGCCGAGCGGGTGTAGCGCGCATAGGTGGCGAGCGGGATCGCGGCATAGGCGATGATCGGCAGGATCCAGCGCTCGGGCTTGCCCCAGCCGCTTGCCGGCAGCCAGTTGAGCCAGACCGCGAAGATCAGGATCAGCAGCATCGAGATCACGAACACCGGGATGGTGAGCCCCAGTACCGAGAGCGTCGAGGCGAGGTAGTCGATCCAGCTGTTGCGCCGGAGCGCCGCCGCCATGCCGATGAGGATGCCGAGTGCGGCGCCGATGATGACGCCCGAGCCCCCGAGGATGAGGCTGGGCAGCCACGCCTGCTGCAGCAGGCTGACCACGGTTTCGCCGGGGCTCTGGTAGGGGACGCCGAAATCGCCCTGGAACACCCCCGCCATGTAGTTGATGTACTGCGTCCAGAGCGGCTGATCGAGGCCGAGCCGCGCCATCAGCTTGGCGCGCACCGCTTCGGAGACCGGCATGTCGTTGCCGTCGAACGGGCCGCCCGGCACGGCATGCATCATCAGGAACACGACCAGCGAGACGATGAAGAAGGTCACCGCGATCGAGAGCAGGCGCTTGGTGAGATAGACGATCATGAGCTTGCCTCCGTCATCGCGTCACCACTGCTTCGACCAGATGCCCCGGTGCCACGGTGATGAGCTGCGGCTCGGGCGCGGGCTGCACGTGTCCGGGCAGCTCGGCCACGACGTAATGCGGGGTGGCCCGCTCGATCTCGGCCTGTTGCATGAAGCTGCGCTGCCGGCGGTCGCGCGGGTTGGTGACCGGGATCGCATCGAGCAGTGACCGCGTATAGGGATGGCGCGGATTGGCGAAGATGTTCGCCGTCGGCGCCTGCTCGACCACACGCCCCTTGTACATCACCACCACCGTATCGGTGAGCGAGCGCACCACCGACAGGTCGTGGCTGATGAACAGCATGGAGAGGCCCATCTGGGTCTGCAGGTCCTTGAGCAGGCCGATGATCTGCGCCTTCACCGAAACGTCGAGCGCCGAGGTCGGCTCGTCGGCGACCAGCACCGAGGGCCCGAGGATCAGCGCCCGGGCGATGGCGACGCGCTGCCGCTGCCCGCCCGACAGCTCGTGCGGGTAGCGCGTGCCGTAGGAGCGGTCGAGCCCGACCCGCTCGAGCCAGGCCAGCGCTTTCTCGAGCCGCTCGCGCACCGTGCCGATGCCGTGGATATCGAGCGGCTCGGCGATGATCTGGCTCAGCGTCATCATCGGATCGAGCGCCGAGTAGCTGTCCTGGAAGATCACCTGCATGCTCTTCCGGTAGGGCTTCAGCGCATCGATGCCGAGGTCCGAGATATCGGTGCCGTCGACCACGATGCGGCCGGCGGTAGGCTCCAGCAGCCGCATCGCCATCATGCCGGTGGTGCTCTTGCCCGAGCCGGATTCGCCGACCAGCCCGACGATCTTGTTGCGCGGCAGCACGAGATCGACGCCGCGCACCGCGGGGAAATCGACGTAGCGCGCGAAGAAGCGGCCGTGCCGGCGGAGCTTGTAGACCTTGGAGAGGCTCTTGAGTTCGAGTGCCGGCGCCACCGGTTCGGGCCGCGCCATCTCGGGCTGGCGCGTCTCGCCGGCGCGGAGGCTCGCGAGCAGCGACTGGGTGTAGCTGTGTTTGGGGTTGTCGAAGATCTCGGCGACCGCTCCCTCTTCCATCACCTTGCCGCCATACATGACGACGACGCGGTCGACGGTTTCGGCGATGACCCCGAGGTCGTGGGTGATCATGATCAGCGCCATGCCCATCTCGGCCTGGAGGCCCTTGATGAGCTGCAGGATCTGCGCCTGGATGGTGACGTCGAGCGCGGTGGTCGGCTCGTCGGCGATCAGCACCTTGGGCCGGCAGGAGAGCGCCATGGCGATCATCGCGCGCTGCAGCATGCCGCCCGACAGCTGGTGCGGATAGTGGCCCAGCACGTCCCTGGCGTTCTTGATCTCGACCTTGAGCAGCAGTTGCTCGGCCTCGGCCAGCGCCGCCGCCTTGGAGATGCTGCGATGGGTCTGGATGGTTTCGACCATCTGGTGGCCGATGGTGAAGACCGGGTCGAACGCCGTCGCCGGGTCCTGGAAGATCATCGCCGCGGCGCTGCCGCGGATCGCGGCCATCTGCCGGTTCTTCGCCTTCGTGACGTCGACGCCGGCGAGTTCGAGCTTGTCGGCCTTCACGACGGCGGTGTTGGCGAGAAGGCGCATCAGGGCAAGGCAGGTGACCGACTTGCCGGAGCCCGATTCCCCCACGATGCCGAGGCTTTCGCCATCCTCGAGCCGGAGGTCCACGCCGCGCACGGCTTCCACTTCTCCGCCGTGCTGGCGGAAGCTGACCTTCAGGCCCTTGATGTCGACGAGTGTCATTGGCTGCCTTGAATACAAGAAGCGCTCCCCGGTGGTGCCGGGGAGCGCGGAGTGTCGGTGCCTGCTACTTCACACTGATGTGCGAGTACAGGAAGTTGCCGATGCGCCCGAGCGGGGTGAAGCCGCGCGAGTTGGGCGTGACGCCGGGGCCGGTGATGTCCTCGCTGACGGCGGCCGTGATGAGCGGGTGAACCAGCGGCACGATGAGGCCCTGGTCGATCATCAGCTGTTCCGCCTGTTCGTAGAGCTTCACGCGCTCTTCCCAGACCGGGTTCTTGTCGGCGTCGGCAACGAGCTTGTCGTACTCCGGCACGAAGTAGCTGTGGCGGCCGCCATTGTAGAACAGGCCGTAGAAGTTCGACGGATCGAGGTAGTCGTACTCGTAGGGCGCAAGGTAGATGTTGTTCTTGCGGGCGAGCATGCCCTCCATCCAGTCCTTGCCCGGCATCACCTTGATATTCATGGTGATCCCGAGGATGTCCTTGAACTGGGCCTGCAGGTACTGGGCCATGGCGGGCAGGATGGCGCCATTGTAGCCGCCTTCCTCACGGAACCAGACTTCGATGGTCGGGAAGCCTTCGCCGTTCGCATAGCCGGCCTTGGCCAGCAGTTCCTTGGCCTTCTCGGGGTCAAACACGGCCTGCGCCGCGATCTTGTCGCTGTAGCCGGGGTAGCCGGGCGCGAGGATCGAGTGCGCCGGGATGGCGATGTCCTTGAGCACGGTCTGGGTCAGCTCTTCGCGGTTGACCGCGTAGTAGAGGGCGCGACGCACGTCGGCGTTGTCGAACGGCGGCTTTTCGAGATCGAAGGCGAGGTAGGACGTGGCGAACACCGCCTCGGTGCGGATCGAGTCGGGGAAGCGCTGCTTCACCACCGGGATCTGGCCGGCGTTCAGCGTCGTGTAGGCGAGGTCGCCGGCGAGGAAGGCGGGCATGCCCACTTCCGGCAGGCCGACCGACGGATCGACGGTGAGTTCATCGACCTGCGCCACCCACGGGCCGTTGTAGTCCGGGTTCTTGGTCAGGACGACGGAGTTGTTCGACTTCTCCCAGCTCTTCAGCAGGAAGGGGCCGGACGAGAGCACGTTGGCGACGTTGGTCGACCAGTCGTCGCCGAACTTGTCGAACTGGTGCTTGGGCACCGGGTACCAGAGCGACACCACGCCCGGGAGGTAGGGCTTCGGCGCGTTGGTGGTCACCTCGATGGTGCGGTCGTCGGGTGCGCTGAGGCCGAGCGTCGAGACATCGGCCTTGCCGGCCGTCACGTCGTCCCATCCCTTGATGCCGCCGGCAAAGCTCCAGTACCAGGCGAAGTCGTAGCCGCTGGTGGCCGCATGCTGTAGCGCGAACACGTAGTCGGCGGCGGTGACGGGCGTGCCGTCGGACCACTTCATGCCGTCACGCAGCTTGAAGGTCCAGGTGAGGCCGTCTTCGGACTGCGACCAGCTCTCGGCACCGAGCGCGGTCAGCTGGTATTCGTTGTCGAAGCTGGTCAGCGGCTCCTGCAGGAGTTCCGCGCCCGAAGCGCGCGCATACACCGTCTTCATGTAGTCCATGTAGGTGCCGGTGGTCGAACCGCCGGGCACCGTAAGCTTTGTCTGCGCCAGCGCCGGAACCGCGGTCATACCCACGGCCAGCGCAGCGACGCCGACAAATTTCAGCAACGCGTTCATGAAGCTCCCTCCTTGATACAGAGCCTTGTTGTGACGTCCCCCGTCGGCTCCGGACCTTGCATGGCTGGCCCGTGTCACCGCACCCTGTTAGGATCGGAAAGGCGGGCGACGTCCCATCCCCTTCCCATCACTTGTAGGACCGGGGCCATCCCTGCCGGCCGCGCTCCAATGACATATGTCTGACAAATACCGACAGGGTTGGCAAGCGCTCACCGGACGGAGAATGTCCACCGGATGTGCGACGCCGATACTCTGCTCAATCGGTAGGCATCGACCCTCACCGGCCACCGAAGAAGCTTTGCGCCGCTGTACGGATGGCGACGGCGTCGATGCCGTAGTGCCTGTAGAGGTCGCTGACGCTGCCGGTCTGGCCGAAATGCTCGACCCCGAGCGAAACCGTGCGGTGCCCATGCACGCCGCCCAGCCAGCTCAGCGTCGCCGGGTGGCCGTCGATGACGGTCACGAGGCCCGCATGGCGCGGCACTTCGGCAAGCAGCGCCTCGATGTGGCTTGGCTCGCCCGCCTCGCCCCGACGGCGGGCCCGCTGGCTGCCATGCCAGCCGGCATTGAGCCGGTCGGCCGAGGTGACCGCCAGCACGGCGACGTTGCGCCGCTCTCCACCGATGGCGCCCGCCGCCGCGATCGCCTGGTCCGCCAGCACGCCCTGGTAGGCGATGACCACCTCGGTCGCCGGCGTCGGCGGCTGCAGCCAGTAGGCGCCGCGGATGATGCCGTTGGCGAGCGAGGCGCCCATCGACCGCGGCACCTGCTCGAGCACGCGGGTGGAGAGGCGCAGATAGACCGATCCGCCGGACACGTCGCGCGGCCAGGCCGCGAGGTCGGCGCGTTCCGAGCCGTCCCGCTGCATGTAGTCGAAGGCCCAATCCATGATGACGCTCAACTCGTCCGCGAAAGCGGGCTCAAAGCTGGCGAGCCCATCCTGCGCCATGCCGATCAGCGGCGTGCCGACCGACTGGTGCGCCCCGCCCTCCCCCGCGAGGGAAACGCCCGAGGGCGTCGCGACGACGAGGAAGCGCGCATCCTGGTAGCAGGCATAGTTCAGCGCATCGAGACCGCGGGCGATGAACGGATCGTAGAGCGTACCGACGGGCAGCAGCCGCTCGCCGAACAGCGAATGGCTGAGCCCCGCCGCCCCGAGCAGCAGGAACAGGTTCATCTCGGCGATGCCGAGCTCGATATGCTGCCCCTCGGGTTTGAACTGCCACTTCTGCGCGCTGGGGATCGCCTCGGCCTGGAAGCGGTCGGCCATCTCCTCGTTGGCGAACAGATGCCGCCGGTTCACCCAGGTGCCCAGATTGGTGGAAACCGTCACGTCGGGCGACGTGGTGACGATGCGCTTCGCCATCTCGCTGTCGGTCTTGGCAATGGCGTCGAGGATCTTGCCGAAGGCAGTCTGCGTCGAGGTGGCGCCGGTGCCGACGAATTGCGGCCCGATGGTGTCGACCCGCGGCGAGGTCAGGCGGCGGGGCGCGGTCGTGTTGAACGGCGCCGAGGCGAGGAACCGCTCGATCTCGCGGGCGTCGCCCAGCCCTTCGAACCTGTCCCACTCATGCCCCTCGCGCACGCCCATGGCGGCGCGCAGGCTCTCGATCTGGGCGCCGGTCATCTGCCCGGCATGGTTGTCCTTGTGGCCAGCCAGCGGCGTTCCCCAGCCCTTGACGGTGTAGGCGATGAACACCGTCGGCTGGTCGGAGGTCGCCGCCTCGAACTGCTCGACGAGGCTGGGGATGCAGTGGCCGCCGAGGTTCGCCATCAGCTCGGCGAGTTGCGCGTCGGTGCGGCGCTCCAGCAGCGCCGTAGTCGGTCCCTGGTCGCCGATTTCATCGGCAAGCCGCTCGCGCCAGGCTTTGCCACCGCGGAACATCAGCGCCGAGTAGAGGTCGTTGGGGCAGTTGTCGATCCAGTCCTTGAGGCGCTGGCCGCCCGGTTCCTCGAAGGCCGCACGCTGCAGTGCCCCGTATTTCAGCGTCACCACCTTCCAGCCGAAGGCGGCGAAGATCGCCTCGATGCGGTCATAGAGGCCCTCGCGCACCACGCCATCGAGCGACTGCCGGTTGTAGTCGATGATCCACCAGCAATTGCGCAGGTTGTGCTTCCAGCCTTCCTGCAACGCTTCGTAGACATTGCCTTCGTCGAGTTCGGCATCGCCCACCAGTGCGATCATCCGGCCCTCCGGCCGCTTCTTCGCCCAGGGCTTCAGCCGCACATAGTCCTGCACCATCGAGGCGAAGGCGGTGAACGCCACGCCGAGGCCCACCGAGCCGGTGGAGATATCGACATCGTCGCTGTCCTTGGTGCGCGAAGGGTAGGACTGCGCCCCGCCATAGCCGCGGAACGCCTTGAGTTTCTCGAGGCTCTGCTTGCCGAACAGGTACTGGATGGCGTGGAACACCGGCGCCGCATGCGGCTTCACCGCCACGCGGTCCTCCGGGCGCAACACGCCGAAATAGAGCGCCGACAGGATCGCCGCCATCGAGGCGGAAGAGGCCTGGTGGCCGCCCACCTTCAGCCCGTCGGGGTTGGGGCGGATGTGGTTGGCGTGGTGGATCGTCCAGTTGGAGAGCCACAGCGACTTCCGCGTCAACGCCTCGATGAGCCCGATCCGATCCCGCGCTTCGCCCGATCCGTCCATGGTGCCTCCTCGTTGGCACCAGTCTGCGCTCCCTTGATTGGTGATTTCGGTCTATCTTGCGCGCTGCGCCGGTCACTGGCGCAGGTTTTCACCTCCACAAGGCAGCAGAATGGCAGAAGCCGCCAATCCAAAGCTTAGCGTCATTGACCGGAAAATACTGCGCACCCTGCAGGAGGATGGCCGCATGACCGTGCAGGCCATCGCCGACCGCGTCGGGCTCTCGGCCTCCCCGTGCCTGCGCCGCATCCGCCAGCTGGAAACGGCGGGGATCATCAGCGGCTATGCCGCGACGGTGGACCAGAAGGCGGTGGGGCTGCCGGTGTCGGTGTTCATCTCGATCAAGCTCGAACGCCAGCGCGCCGAGGAGCTCGACCGCTTCGCCGAGGCCGTGAGCCGCTGGCCCGAGGTGATGGAGTGCTACCTGATGACCGGCCAGTTCGACTATCTGCTCCGCGTGGTATGCGCCGACCTCGCATCCTACGAGGAGTTTTTGCGCTCGAAACTGACGCAGCTCGAGGGCGTCGGCTCGATCGAATCCAGCTTCTCGCTGGCGCAGGTGAAACACTCGCGCGTGCTGCCGGTTTGAGGGTGGCGGTACCACCCCGCCCTCAGTGCTTCGAAGTCGCCGTAAACACCCCATCCCAGCCCCCCGGCGGTGGGTTGGTCCGCAAGTCGGCGATACGCTCGTCATAGAGGTCGTAGAGCTTGGCCACTTCCGCAGTGCCGTGCGCCCGGGCCTTCGCCAGCGCCGCCGCTGCCCGGTCCGGATCGGCGGCGCGGTAGGCGGCGATCAGCTCGGCGTGATCGGCGGCGAGCGCCTTGAACGCGGGCGTAAGGGCCATCGCGTCGTCACCCAGCAGCGTGTGGATCGGTACCGGCTCGGCGCGGCCGACGACGCGCACCAGGTCCACTTCGAGGAAGGCCAGGTCGCCCGCCGCCTGCCGCGTCGGGTCGGTGACCAGTACCGAGACGCCATAGGCCTTGGTCAGCCCCTCGACGCGGGAGGCGAGGTTCACGCCGTCGCCGATGGCCGAGTAGCTGAACCGCTGCGCCGAGCCGAGATTGCCCACGCAGCACGGCGCCGAGTTGAGGCCGATGCCGACTTTCAGCGGCTTGTCGCGGCCGCGGTTCAGCGCTTCGAGCGAGGCGACCATCTGCAACGCGGCGAGGCAGGCCTTGCGCTCGTGCTCGGCCACGTCGAGCGGGGCGTTCCAGAAGCACATGATGGCGTCGCCCATGTACTTGTCGATGGTGCCCTCGGAGGCGAGCAGGATGTCCGTCATCGGCGTGAGGAAGCCGTTGAGTAGCGCGGTGAGCTCGGTCGGGTTCATCTTCTCGGACATCGAGGTGAAGCCGCGAATGTCCGAGAACAGCACGGTGAGCTCACGCTCGACCCCGCCAAGCGCCAGCGATTCCGGATCGGCGGCCAGCCGCTCCACCATGGTCGGCGACAGGTAGCGGCTGAAGGCGCCGCGCACGAACTGCCGCTCCCGGTCGGTCAGCAGCAGGAGGATTGGCGTCGTGACGAGGAACACCACCGCCACCGCGAGCCCCGGCAGCAGCGGATCGAGCAGCAGCCGCTCGTTCGCAAACGCCCACCACGAGGCGCCGGCTGCCACCGCGATCAGCACCAGCGCGATGCCCGAGGTGACCAGCGCGCCGGTGCGGCCGGCAAAGGCCAGCAATACCAGCCCGAGCAGCGCCGCCGTCGCGAGTTCTGCGCCGGGCGCCCAGTCGGGCCGGGTGAGAAACACCTGCCCCACCACCTGATCGATGATCTCGGCATGGACGCGGACGCCCGCCGTGGAATAGCCC
>JAEYTN010000220.1 GCA_023433985.1 Pseudomonadota bacterium
CCCTACGACCCGCGCCTCAACGTCATCCGCGTCGCGCCCGACCCCGGCGTCATCGAGGTGAACATCCACCCCGCCTCAAGCTGGGAGGAATGCGTCGCCACCACCACCGCCGTCTACGAGGAAGCCCGCAACGTCCGCCTCGGCGCCGACAAGTTCATGATCGACGGCAAGCATACCGGCACCGGCGGTGGCAACCACGTCGTCGTCGGCGGCGCGACGCCCAGCGACTCGCCTTTCCTCCGCCGCCCGGACCTCCTGAAGTCGCTGGTGCTGCATTGGCAGCAGCACCCATCGCTGAGCTACCTGTTCTCCGGCCTCTTCATCGGCCCCACCTCGCAGGCGCCGCGCCTCGACGAGGCCCGCCACGACGGCCTCTACGAACTCGAAATCGCGCTCAGGCAGGTCCCCGCTCCCGGCGAGGGCGATGCGCCGCTCCCCTGGCTGGTCGACCGCCTGTTCCGCAACCTCCTCGTCGACGTCACCGGCAACACCCACCGCTCGGAAATCTGCATCGACAAGCTCTACTCGCCCGACGGCCCCACCGGCCGCCTCGGCCTCGTCGAGTTCCGCGGCTTCGAGATGCCGCCGAACGCCCGCATGAACCTCGCCCAGCAACTGCTGGTGCGTGCGCTCATCGCCCGCTTTTGGAAAAGCCCGAAGCAGGGCACCTTCACCCGCTGGGGCACCACGCTGCACGACCGCTTCATGCTGCCCCACTTCGTCTGGGCCGATTTCCTCGACGTCCTCGCCGACCTCCGCCAGCACGGCTTCGACCTCGACCCCGAGTGGTTCGCCGCCCAGCTCGAGTTCCGCTTCCCGTTCTGCGGCGAGGTCGAGTACGAGGGCATGAAGCTCACCCTCAACCAGGCGCTCGAACCCTGGCACGTCATGGGCGAGCAGGGCGCCATCGGCGGCACCGTCCGCTTCGTTGATTCATCGGTTGAGCGTTTGCAGGTAAAGCTCGAAGGCGCCAACCCTTCCCGCTACCGCGTCACCTGCAACGGCCGCGAAGTTCCGCTCGCCCCGACCGGCGAAGCCGGTGTCGCGGTCGCCGGCGTCCGCTTCAAGGCCTGGCAGCCCGCCTCCGGCATGCACCCCGCGCTGCCGGTCAACTCGCCGCTCACCTTCGATATCTACGACACCTGGTCGAACCGCTCGATCGGCGGCTGCACCTATCACACGGCCCATCCGGGCGGCCGCAACTACGACACCTTCCCGGTCAACGGCAACGAAGCCGAAGCCCGCCGCCTCGCCCGCTTCGTCCCCGCCCACCACACCCCCGGCGCCTACTGGCCGAGGACAGCCGAACCCTCAGCCGAGTTCCCCCTCACCCTCGACCTGCGCGTACCGGCATAGGAGGCGCTGCGCCCGCCACATCGCCCCCTCCCCCTCGGCGGGGAGGATAGCGGCGCCTGGGAGCGCAGCGCCCTAGTGCAGCTGAGGAGTGGAGGCCCGCCCGGCGATCGCCGCCGCCATCGCCGCCTCCAGCCGCACATACAGCTTCCGGTAGTCGAAGTGCTCGATCGCATGCGCATGGGCCGCGGCCCCCAGCCGCGCCCGCAACGCCCGATCGGCCACCACCGCCTGCAGCGCTCGCGTGTAGCCGCCGAGATCCCGCTCCCGCACCAGCAGCCCCGTCACCCCCTCCTCGATGAGTTCGGGAATGCCGGCGTGCCGCGTGCTGACCACCGCCGCGCCTGCCGTCATCGCTTCCTGGATCGCCGTCGGCGCCCCTTCGGCATCGCCCCCCAGCGAGGTCACCGAATGCTGCACGAAGATCGCCGCGCGTCGCATCCTGTCGGCCACGAACTCGTGCCCCTGCTCGCCGTGCAGCATCACCCTGCCCTCGAGCCCCAGCCGCGCCACGAGCTTGTGCGCATGCTTCATCATCCAGCCACCCCCGATCATCTCGAGCCGGATCGTCGGATGGCTCCGGGCCACCTTGGCGAAGGCGCGGATCGTGGTCAGCGGCGCCTTTTTCTCCACCATGCGCCCCACGGCCAGGACCAGGTCGGGGTCCTTCTCCGTCGGCATGAACACCGGCGTATCCACGCCGCTCGGAATCACATGCGCGTTCGGGTGCACGAAGCCCCGCTTCGCCAGCCGCCCCAGCAGATACGCCGACACCCCGACGATCCCGTCGGCCTCGTCGAACATCCGCCGCAGCGCGGCCCGGTACTGCCCGTCGCGCAGCGCCTTGGTCGAGTCGTGTCCGCGGAAGTAGCAGAACATCGGCACCCCGGCCCGCTTGCAGAGCGCCGAGAAATGGATACCCGTCGTCCCGAACTCGCACAGCACCACCCCCACCCCGTGCCGGTGGAGGAACGCCGCGAAATCGTCGGGAAAGCTGCCGAGGTCACGCTCCTGCGGCGGACCGAACCACTGGCGCCAGAGCCCAAGCTTCTCCGGCCGCAGCACCGGCTTCGGCCAGTAGAGCAGCGGCTTGCCGTGCGTGCCCCCATCGTCCTGCTGCCGTCCCACCAGCACCGTGTTGCCGCCGTTGAGCTCGCGCACGTGCCGGTGCACGAAGGTCTGCGTTGTCTCGGTGAAGTGCGGTGCGACGATGCACACAGGCGGCAGCGGCGATTGCGTCATCGCGTTCCGAAGGCTGGCGGCTCGGCGGCCGGTCGGGCGGCGAGCGGGTTGGCTGTTGCTCCCCCTGCCACACCGCCCCGTCCTAATCCAGAGTTTTGACCATCTAGTCGAAAACCCACTTGCGATTCCGCTGCCGTAGGTTAGCGCTATCTCCTCATGGAGAAACGGAATCAGCGTCAGCCGGCGAGGAAGCGCAAGGCCCCCGGCCTCGTCGCCGACTACCGCCTGCTGCCCGGCGTCCCCGACGAGATGGTCGGGCCGGACGGCCTTATCCGCCCGGTCTGGACCGGCCTCATCGAAGCCCTCGACGAGATGGGCCACGAGGAGATGGCCGCCCGCTTCGAGCGCGCCGACCAGTACCTCCGCGACGCCGGCGTCTATTACCGCAAGTACGATGGCGCCGAGGGCAAGGAGCGCTCGTGGCCGCTGGCCCACCTTCCCTTGATGCTCGACGAGGCCGAGTGGGCCACCATCACCTCGGGCCTCACGCAGCGCGCCGAGCTGCTCGAACGCATCGTCGCCGATATCTACGGCGACAACGAGCTGGTGAGCCGCGGCCTGCTGCCGCCCGAGCTGATCGCCCGCAACGCCGAGTTCCTGCGCCCGGTTGTCGGCATCAAGCCCGCCTCCGGCCACTTCCTCCACTTCTGCGCCTTCGAGCTCGGCCGCGGCCCCGATGGCGGCTGGTGGGTGCTGGGCGACCGCACTCAGGCCCCCTCGGGCGCCGGCTTCGCACTCGAGAACCGCGTCGCCACCACCCGCGCGCTGTCCGACATCTACGGCAAGCTGCACGTCCACCGCCTTGCCGGCTTCTTCCGGGATTTCCGCGACGCGCTGAACGACATCGCTCAAGGCGGCGAGGGCGATGGCCGCGTCGGCATCCTCACCCCGGGCATCCACAACGAGACCTATTTCGAGCACGCCTACATCGCCCGCTACCTCGGCTTCATGCTGCTGGAGGGCGAGGATCTCGTCGTCGACCACGGCCAGGTGATGGTCCGCACCGTCTCCGGACTGAAGCCTGTCAGCGTGCTCTGGCGCCGCCTCGATGCGAGCTTCGCCGATCCGCTGGAGCTGCGCACCGACAGCCGCATCGGCACTCCCGGCCTCACCGAGGCCCTCCGCCAGGGCTCCATCTCCATCGTCAACGCGCTCGGCTCCGGCATCCTCGAGACCCGCGCGCTCTCCGCCTTCATGCCCAACCTCTGCCGCGCCATCTTCGGCAGGGACCTCGAGCTGCCCACCATCGCCACCTGGTGGTGCGGGCAGGCAGCCGAGCGGCAGCACGTCATCGACAGTTTCGACGCCATGATGGTCGGCCCCGCCTTCGCCACCGGCCTCGCCATCGATGACCCCAATGGCACCGTGCTCGGCCGCGATCTCGGCAAACAGCAGCGCGCCGCCCTGCTCAGGGAGCTGGCCGAGGCCGGCGGCAGCTTCGTCGGCCAGGAACCGGTGCAGCTCTCCACCGCCCCGGTCTATGTCGGTGGCAGCCTGCAACCCCGCCCCATCACGCTCCGCGTCTACGCCGCCCGCACGAAGGACGGCTGGACCATCATGCCGGGCGGCTTCGCCCGCGTCGGCTCCACCTCCGATACCGCCGCCATCGCCATGCAGCGCGGCGGCCAGGCCGCCGATGTCTGGGTGGTGAGCGAAAAGCCGGTCGAGCGGTTCTCGCTCATGGCGCCCGAGGACCGGAAGCTCGTCCGCGTCTCCGCCGGCAGCCTGCCCAGCCGCGCCGCCGACAACCTGATCTGGCTCGGGCGCTATGCCGAGCGCTGCGAAGCGACCATCCGCATCCTCCGCGCCTACAACGCCCGCCTCGCCGAGGTCTCGAATCCCGGCGTCCCCATTCTCCGCGACACCCGCGCCTATCTCGATGGCATCGGCGTCGATGCCAGCAAGGCGCTGCCCGCCGGCCTCCTCGCCGCAATCGAGAGCGCCGTCAGCAGCGCCGGCCAGATCCGCGACCGCTTCTCCCCCGATGGCTGGCTGGCGCTGACCGACCTGCGCAAGACGGCCCGCACCTTCTCCGCGCGCATCGAGCCCGGCGACGACGCCACCCGCGCCATGACCGTGCTGCTGCGCAAGCTCGCGGGATTTTCGGGCCTCGTGCACGAGAACATGTACCGCTTCGCCGGCTGGCGCTTCCTCGAGATCGGCCGCCGCCTCGAGCGCGGCATCCAGATCGCCGGCATCGTCGCCTGGTGCACCCGCAAGGCGGCGCCGGACGGGTCGCTCGACATGCTGCTCGAAGTTGGCGACAGCGTCATGACCCACCGCCGCCGCTACGCCGTCAGCGCCGGCCCCGCCTCCTATCTCGACCTGCTGGTCCTCGACCCGCTCAACCCCCGCTCCGTCGCCTTCCAGATCGCGGAGCTGCGCGAGCAGATCGAACGCCTCCCCGGCGGCCTTGAGGATGGGCACCTCTCCGCCGCCGGCCGGCACGCGCTGCAGTTGCACACCGACCTGCGCGTGAGCGAACCCGAGGACATGACCACCGCCCGCCTCAACCGGCTCGGCATCGAGATCGGCAACCTGGCGGGCCTCATCGCCGACGCCTACTTCGTCTGAGGCTGCCGTGCTCTACGATGTCCGCCTCGAACTCCACTACGACTACGAGGCCTCGGTCCACGGCGACCGCCACCTGGTCCGCGTCGCTCCGGTCTCGATCCCCCGCGTGCAGCGCGTCATCGCCTCCTCGCTCCGCTTCGATCCGCGCCCCGAGCAGGAAACGACCTTTGCCGATTTCTTCGGCAACACCGTCACGACCATCGCCTATGCGGGCTACCACGATCACCTCGACGTCCGCCTGACCGCACGCGTCCAGGTCGAGGACCTCAACGCTCCCGCTGACCTCTCCCCCACCCTCGATGGCCTGAAGGCCGAGATCGCGGGGCTCTGGTCGCTTTTCCCCGACAGCCCCCACCACTAA
>JAEYTN010000271.1 GCA_023433985.1 Pseudomonadota bacterium
GTCGTCGCCTACCCGCCGACCTGGTGGCCGACCGAGTGGCATCCGGAGAACGTCTGGGCGGCGCTGACCTTCCTCGACACCACCGCGATCGTGAACTCGGTGATCTTCACCGCCATCATCACCATCGTGCAGCTTACCCTGGTGGTCATGACGGGCTTCGCGCTCGCCAAGATGCAGTTTTTCGGTCGCGGTGCGATCTTGGCGCTGTTCATCCTGACGATGTTCGTGCCCGGGCAGGTCGCGACGATCCCGACTTTCATCATGGTGCGCAACCTCAACTGGCTCGACACCTTCATGGGCCTGTGCATCCCGATCATCGCGCAGACCAGCTTCGGCGTGTTCATCTTCAGGCAGTTCTACATCACCATGCCGAACGAGATCCTCGATGCCGCGAAGATCGACGGCGCCCACTGGGGCCAGACCTTCGTCCGGATCGTGATCCCGCTCTCCGGCCCGCCCATCGCCGCCTATGTCGCGGTGACGGTGCTGACTGCCTGGAACATGTATGCCTGGCCGCTGATCTCGACGACGGACAAGGACATGCGCGTGCTGCCGCTGGCCCTAGCCGGGCTCGGACAGACCTCCTCGCAGACCCCGCCGAACGTCGCCATGATGGCAGTTCTGCTGTCCACGCTTCCCATCATCATCTTCTTCGTGCTCTGCCAGCGCTACTTCATCAACGGCCTCGGCGGCTCGCTCAAGGAATAGGACTATGACCACTGTATCTGTCTGCCTCGTCGGCTGCGGCGGCATGGGAAGCCGCCACGTGCAGGGGTTTGCCCGCCTGCTCCGCTCCGGCATGAGCAATGTGAAGCTCGTCGCCGTCTGCGACGTGCGCGCCGACAATGCCGAGCGGGTCGCCGGCGAAGCCGAGGCCCTGCTCGGCTACCGCCCGAAGATTCACCTCCGGATCGAGGACGCCATCGCCGATCCGGAAATCCAGGCCTTCGACGTCGTCACCGAGGCCTTCAGCCACCTCGCCGTGGTGCTCCCTGCCCTCGAGGCCGAAAAGCACGTGCTCTGCGAGAAGCCGCTGGCTCTCACCGTCCGCTCCTGCCGCGTCCTTATCGACGCCGCACGGAAGTCCGGCGCCGTCCTCGCCACCGCCGAGAACTACCGTCGCGACCCCACCAATCGCCTCGCCAAGGCGGCGATCGACTCCGGCCTGCTCGGCGACATCCACCTGATGATGCAGACCTCGATCGGCGGCAACGACCGGATCATCATCACCCCCTGGCGCCACTTCAAGGACAAGGGCGCCATCGGCCTCGACATGGGCGCGCACTGGACCGACATCGTGCAGTACTATTTCGGTCCCTTCGCCACCGCCTACGGCAAGGGCTTCATCGCCGAGCCAGTCCGCCGCCGGCAGGAGAAGCCGGAAATGCAGACCGAGGCGTACATCAAGCGCTTCCTCGAAATCCCGGAGCAGATCACCGCCACCGGCGAGGATTCGTTCATCGCCCACTACACGATGGAATCCGGCCTGCCCGTGCAGATGACCTATATCGCCTCCGGCCCCGGCAAGGGCTGGGGCCAGCGTAGTGTCCACGGCCGCAACGGCTCGCTCGAAATCTTCAACGCCCGCACCGGCAAGGCCCCCATCCTCCACACCGCGGAAGGCGATTTCACCGGCCAGCAACTGGCTGACAAGATTGGCTTCAAGCTCGATCCGCTCACCGAAAAGCTCTATGGCGGCGTCAGCTACGAGCTGAGCTGGGCCGAAACCGACTCCGGCCTCCTCGCCATCGAGATCCACGACTTTGCCCAGGCCATCGCCGAGGGCCGCCCCCCCGAGGTCGACGGCATGGGCGGCCTCACCGCCGTCGCCTCCGTCCTCGCCGTCTACGAAAGCGGCATCGCGCGCCGGGCGGTCACCATGGACGAAGTGCTCGAGAGCCGCGTCTCCGCCTATCAGGACGAGATTGACGCCGACCTCGGCCTGCTCCCCAAGTCCCACGCCGCCTGAGGAGAAACGCCATGCTCGACAACGCCTTCGACGCCGTTCCTCAACGCATTGTGCAGAAGCTCGGCCCCAAGCAGGTCGCCTTCGTCGTCCGCGATCTCGAAGCCGCCACCCGCCAGTGGTGGGACCTGCTCGGCATCGGCCCCTGGACCGCCTGGGAATACACTCCGGCCATACTCAAGGAGATGACCTACAAGGGCGCTCCGGCGCAGTTCGGCCTCAAGCACGCGCTCGCCTGGAAGGACGGCGTGCAGTTCGAGCTGGTGCAGCCCACCACCGGTCCCTCCTTCTTTGCCGATCAGCTCGCCACGTCCGGCGAGGGCCTCAACCACATCGGCATCCACGTGCTTGAGAACCACGCGCAGGCCGTCGCCGAGATTCTGGAGGCCGGGTTCACCTGCATCCAGTCGGCGAAAGGCTTCGGCGGCGATGGCAGTGGCGCCTTCGCCTATTTCACCTCACCCGCGCTCAACGGCCTCGTGCTCGAGCTCATCAGTCCCCCGGCCACGCGCCGCGAACCGCTATTCGTCTATCCCGAGGAAGCAAAGTGAAGATCGAGCGTATCGATACCTACGTCGCGCATAACTGGATGTTCGTCGAAGTCACGACGGATACCGGGCTCAAGGGCGTGGGCGAGTCCACCTTCTTCGGCTTCCCCGAAGCGACCGCTTCCGTCGCGCAGTCGATGGGCAACCGCCTCATCGGCGAGGACCCGTTCCGCATCGAGTACCACAACCTGTCGCTCTACCGCGCCTTGTCCATGCGCGGCATGGCCATCGGCGGCGCCATCTCGGCCATCGACCAGGCGCTGTGGGACATCAAGGGCAAGCACTACCAGGCCCCCGTCTGGGACCTGCTCGGCGGCCGCGTCCGCGACAAGGTTCGCGCCATGCTCGTGATCCCCTACGGCACCCCCGAGGAAGTGGCTCAAAGCTGCAAGCAGGCCGCCGACGAGGGCTACACCGCCCTCAAGGTCATGGTCTACCAGCCCGAGCATCACCTCATGGCTTTCGGCGCCAAGGTGAAGGACATGGTCGAGCGCATCGCGCTTATCCGCGAAACCGTGGGCTGGGACGTCGAGATCGGCATCGAGCTCCACCGCAACATGGCGCTCGGCGAGTCCATCGCCGCCGTGCGCGAGTTCGAGCAGTTCCGCCCGCTCTTCGTCGAGGACCCCATTCCACCCGATAGCGTGCTGAGCTTCGGCGAAGTCGCCGAGAAGTCGCGCGTTCCGATGGCCGCCGGCGAGCGCAACACCACCATCTGGGAGTTCCGCGAATACGTCGAGCACGGCGGCGTCCACCATATCCGGCCCGATGTGGGCATCGCCGGCGGTATCACCGGCACCCGCAAGATCTGCGCCCTCGCCGAAGCCCACCACCAGGGCATCATCCCGCACGCCGTGCCCTCGGGCCCCGTGGCGACCGCCGCGCAGGTCCAGCTCGGCTTCGCCGTCCCCAACTGGGAGGTCACCGAACACCAAGTGCAGGATCACGCCCCCTGGACCAAGGCCGTGAAGGCCATCGTGCCCGTCGTCAACGGCCACTGGCTGCCCAACGAGACTCCCGGCCTCGGTGTCGAGCTCGACCACGAGAACCTCAAGACCATCCCCGTGGCGGCGAAGTTCCCGCCCACCTCGCTAAAGACCGACGGCTCGGTCGCCTTCCGCTGAGATGATCGTCGACAGCCACACCCACGCCTGGGCCCGCTGGCCCTACGAACCCGAGGTGCCCGACGAGGGCACCAAGGGCTCGGTGGAGCATCTCATCCACGAGATGGACCGCAACGGCGTGGCCGGGGCAGTGATCGTCTCAGCGCGGATTGAGAAGAACCCGGCCAACAACGAATACGGGGCCGCGGCCGTGCGC
>JAEYTN010000272.1 GCA_023433985.1 Pseudomonadota bacterium
CGGTCAACCAGTATGGCGAGAACGTCGCCATGGTGCTGCTGCTCAACCGCAACGGGCTCGATTTCCTGCAGGCCTCGCGCGTCGCGATGGAGCGTAATTTCGCGCGCCTCTCTCAGGTAACGCGCGACGAGATCGGCAGCCTCGCCGGTGTCGGCGACGTGCAGGCCGAACTGCCCGAGCTCGACAACACCCGGCGGATGACCGAGCTCTACCATGCCATCGACCGCTCCACGGCGCGCATGCTAATCCAGCTGCGCGAAGGCAGGCAGGCCGAGGCACGCGAACTGTTCAACCTCGAAGTCGCCTTCCGCCTTTCCAACGAGCTGCAGCCCCTGATCGACAGCGAGCTTCTGGGCGAGCAGGAGGAGGTGGTGGCGCTCGAAGCCGATGCGCAGGCGGCCCAACGGACCGTGACCACCGCGGCCGAGATCGCCGGCGCCGTCGGCCTTGCCGGCCTGTTGCTGATCGGTCTCCTGGCCTGGCGGGCGGTGCACCGGTCGGAGCTCGCGGCCGCGAGCGGTGCCAGCGCCAGCGACCAGGCGGTAAAGGAGGCGGAGCGCCGGCTGGGCGCGCTGGAGATGCGGCGGGCGCAGTTCCTCGCCGATATCAGCCACGAGTTGCGCACGCCGGTCACCATCCTGCGCGGCGAGGCCGAAGTGGGCCTGCGGGGCACGCCCGGCCCGGACGAACTGCGCGACACGCTGGAGCGGGTGCAGGCGCAGGCCACCGAACTCGGCGAGCTGCTCGAAGACCTCATCACCTACGCCCGCGCCGATTCCGAGGAGCAGGAGTTCCGCCCCCAGGACGTGCCGCTGGCCGAGCTCGTTGCTGCCGCGGCGGGGGAGGGGGCGAGCCTCGGCGAGCCGCGCGAGGTAACCATCACCACCGCGCTCGAGGATGATGGCGCCACCGTCGAGGGCGACATCCGCCGCCTCAAGCGCGTGCTGTTGATCGGCATCGACAACGCGGTCAAGCACTCGGCGCCCGGCAGCACCGTCACCGTCCGCACCCGGCGCGACGAGGGCAACGTCGTCATCGACGTCCTCGATGAGGGGGCGGGTATCGTCGAGGACGAAAAGCCCAGGGTGTTCGAGCGCTTCTTCCGCGGCCGCGGCGAGCGCGAGCTGCACAACCGGGGCATCGGCATCGGGCTTGCCATCGCGCGCGAGATCGTCGAGCTGCACCGCGGGCGCATCAGCCTCGACAACCGCCCCGAAGGCGGTGCCATTCTCACCGTCGCCCTGCCGTCGAAGGAGGTGAGATGAGGATCCTCGTGGTCGAAGACGACCGCCGCATCGCCGGCTTCCTCGAGCGTGGGCTTGCCGCCGAGGGCCATCAGGTAGCGGTTGAGCTCGACGGCCGCGATGGGCTGGAGCGAGCCCGCACCGACGAGTTCGAACTCATCATCCTCGATCGCATGCTGCCCTATGTCGATGGACTCGAGGTCGCGCGGGTGCTGCGTGAGGAGCGCGGCAAGGCGATGATCCTGATGCTCACCGCGCGCGACTCGCTCGAGGACAAGGTTGAGGGCCTGCGTGGCGGCGCCGACGACTACCTCACCAAGCCGTTCGCCTTCGAGGAGCTGCTGGCTCGCATCGTGGCGCTCCGCCGCCGCCGCGCCGATCTCGACGATGCCGAGGGCGAGCTCAGGGTCGGTCCCCTGGCGCTCGACCCGGAATCGCGTCGCGTCACCCGCGACGGCAAGCCGATCACGCTGACCGTGCGCGAGTTCGAGCTGCTGCGCTACCTGATGAGCAATGCCGACAAGGTGGTGAGCCGCGAGCGGCTGCTCAACGGCGTGTGGAGCTACGGCTACGACCCGGGCACCAAGATCGTCGACGTCTATGTCCGCTACCTTCGCGCCAAGATCGACGTCGAGGGCGAGCCGTCGCTGATCGAGACGGTGCGCGGCGTCGGGTACATGATGCCGTCGAGGCGATGACCGCTCTCTCCAATTTTTAACCATCGGCTCAACGGCATCTAACTTCAGCGGCCTAACCTCCCGGTCATCGGACAACGGAGGTGACAATGGACGGGTGGCCGCCGGTCAATACCAGGCGCTTCGATGGCGAGAGCGAGCGGTCTTTCCGCTGGCGCGCAGCACGCATCAGCGAGATCATCGCGACTTTCCGGACAGGTCGCTACGATGCCGTCACCGGCGACGAGCTAGAGCAGGAGCTGGTCATGCTGCAGACGCCGAGCCATCGCGAGCTGGTGCTGAACTAGCACTCCCGCCAGTACCAGTTTGAGCGCCCCGGCCGATGAGGCCGGGGCGCTTTCGCTATTTTGCCCGCACCGTCAATGCCGGCAGGCTCTTGGGGGGCGGCGGCAGCTGCGGGCGGCGCACCGGCGCATAGGGGTTGCCGGGCTTGCCACCATTCCAGGCGGCTTTGTTCACCGGGGCAGGGCGCTGATAGGTGATGAACTTGGGCATGAGCTCTCTCCTTGTCCGTCGCGACGGTTTCACGCGCAAACGGAGCCTTAGAGCAGCGGACGAGGTGCGCCTTTCGACGCGCCTAAGCCGCTGCGGATCGTGGTGAAAGGTGAGAAGACTGGACGCCAGGGAGGCGGGACGGAATCAGCCCGCGATCTCAGGCACTGCTACCGGCCGGCATCCGCGCACCATCCGCCACTCGCAAGGCGAGGGGAGGGGAGCTCGGGCGTCCGCGGCAGTGCTCAGATCATTTTCGGGCGTTACTCCTGAAAGGCGGGCTTGATAGGCCGATCGGCCGCAGAGGTCAACCCCGCGGCCGGCAGGTCAGTACGTTCTTCTCAGTCGTGTAGAGCTGCAGCACGTCTTTGCCCGCGTCGTCGAAGCCGAGAATGGCTGTGGTGATACCGGCTCCCGCGACGATGTTGCCGTCGATGAAAGTCACCCCGTTGGAGGCCATTTCCACCGTGCCCGTGCCCGAGGCCTTGGAGCCGAAATTGGCCGAAGCGTAAGCGTAGGCGCCAGCATAGATGGTCAGCAGCCCGGCGCGGGTCCCGTCGACGTTGGCGCGGCAGCCCCAGTTGCCCTCCACGCCGACGCCGCTCATCGTCTGGGCATTGGCGGGCAAAACGAGCGCAAGCAGCAGCAGGGCGGCGGGGGCGTGGCGCATGGCTCGATTCAACTCCGTGAGCGCTGCGGGAAAAGCTGCACACTTTGCCCCGCGCGACGACTAACGACTCTTGGTGAGCAACTTCCTCAATCCGGGGATTTTGGTCAACGCCTCGACCGTGCGCAGCCGAAGCGGCATTTTGAAGTCGCGCAGCTTGGAGAAGCCGATCAGTTCGGCGTGGTAGACCGGCTCGCCCCGCTGGTTCACCGCGCTCAGCTGGTTGGTCAGGATGCCCCAGCCGGGCAGCGAGTTCGATGGTCGCTTGGCCGACACCACCAGCGTATAGGTCACCGTGTCGCCAGGCCGCACCGGGGACTTGAACTCCATCCGGTTGACCCCGGCGCCCGGGCCGGAAACGCCCGGCTCCTCGCCCAGTCCGCGGAGGCGCTCCTCCTCGGCCTCGAGCGCGTCCACCATCTTGCGATGCCCGACCACGACAGTGTGCCAGCCGGAGGCGATGAGACCACCAAAATGGCTGTGCTCAGCGCCCGCGTCGTGCAGATGGAAATACTGCGGATCGTACTCCCGGGCGAAGCGGACGATCTCATCGTCGGTGAAGGTGTGGCTGCCGAGCGGGAACGGCTCGTCGATCGTGATGTCCTCGAACCAGCGAGTCATTGCGCGTCTCCGGGCTGGTGGCCCGACGGTACGTCGTAAGGCTGTGTCGGCTGCTCGTGCACTTCGGCCTCGGGAGCTCGCGTCTCCACCAGGTTGGCGAGCTTCATGCTCATCACCGGCTGGTTGTTCTGGTTGCGGATGTCGAGTTCGATGGTGAGCACGCCCCACTGCGGGTGGTGGCGCGAGCGGCGCAGTTCTACGATGCGGCCGGTCCCGGTAATGGTGTCGTTCTTCATCACGGGGCGCTTCCACTTGAGATCGGAGAAGCCGAGACCGCCCGCCGAAGCGATCCTGTTGAGGAAGGCATCGGTCAGGAGCCGCAGCGTCAGCGCCGCGGTCTGCCAGCCCGAGGAGGCGAGGCCGCCCAGCAGCGATTTCTTCGCCACCGCCTCGTCGAGGTGGAACGGGAAGGGGTCGAACTCCCGGGCAAAGGAGGTGATCATCTCCTTGGTCACGGTGATCCGGCCGAGCGCCACCACCTCGCCGAGCGCGAGGTCCTCGAAATGGCGGCGTTCGGCGGTGATGGGGTTCATGGGTTGACGTTTACGTCAACCTCCGGTCGCCGCGCAACCCGGAAGTCGCCGTCAGGCCGTTCGCTCGATCACCGTTTCGCCGGAGACGGGGTCGGATACGCCGAGCCCGCCACCCAGGTCTTCGAGGCACTCGCGAACCTGGTCGAGGAAGCCGATCATCTGCGGACGGGCCGACACGATGTTGTCGAAGCCCTCCCAGCGCCCGACGAAGCAGTACTGCCGGTCGCCGGTCTTGACCACGGCGGCGGAAAGCGCACCGGGCAGCGGGTCGCCTTCGATTGCGGCACGCTGCCTTGCGAGAAACGTCTCCTCCATCCCCGGCTTCACGCGAAAACGCACGACGTTGTAAGCGGTCATAAGTTCCCTCCCGGAAATTATCCCGGGAGGACCCTGCGCCTCCGCGCGCCGGCAGGCAAGCGTCAGGGCTCGAGCTGGCCCTGGCGCGGCTCCTCGGCGGCGCTGATGTCCCGTTCGCCGCGAGTCTTCCAGAGCGAGAAGACGATGCCCCCGGCAAGGATGCCCATCGTCACCAGCAGCGAGAACAGGGTGTCGATCTTCACGCCGAAAGGCACCAGCGCCACCTTGATGCCGATCAGCACCAGCACGACCGCGAGCGAGACCTGCAGGTAGCGGAAGCGGTTCATTGCCGCGGCGAGGGCGAAGTAGAGCGCCCGGAGGCCAAGGATGGCGAAGATGTTCGAGGTGTAGACGATGAACGTATCCTGCGTGACCGCGAAAACCG
>JAEYTN010000250.1 GCA_023433985.1 Pseudomonadota bacterium
AATTTCTACCTCGAGAGCCAGGCGTCGCTGGCGGTGCCCGGGGAAGACGACGAAGTCACCATTCACGCCTCGACCCAGCACCCGACCGAGATCCAGGTGATGGTGGCGCAGGTGCTCGGCATCCCGCATGCGGCGGTCACCGTGAACATGCGGCGCATGGGCGGCGGCTTCGGCGGCAAGGAAACGCAGGGCAACCTTTTCGCAGCGGTTGCAGCGATCGCGGCCAAGAAGTTCAACCGCGCCGTGAAGATCCGCCCCGACCGGGATGACGATTTCCAGATCACCGGCAAGCGCCACGATTTCGTGGTCGACTACGAGGTCGGCTACAACGACGACGGCAAGATCCAGGCGGTGACCGCGACCTATGCGGCGCGTTCCGGGTACTCGGCGGACCTGTCGGGGCCGGTGACCGACCGGGCACTGTTCCACGCCGACAACGCCTACTGGTATCCGGCGGTGCGGGTGAACTCGCTGCCGCTTTTCACCAACACGGTGACGAACACGGCTTTCCGCGGCTTCGGCGGACCGCAGGGGATCATCGCGGCGGAGCGCTGGATCGCGCATATCGCCTACGAGCTTGGGCTCGACCCGCTGGAAGTCCGCAAGCGCAACTTCTACGGCACCGACGCCGACAACGTGACGCCGTACCACCAGACTGTGGAGGACAATGTCATCCACCGGGTGGTCGACGACCTCGAGAAGTCGTCCGATTACCAGGCGCGCCGAGCGGCGGTACTCGCGTTCAACAAGACCAGCCGGGTGCTCAAGAAGGGCATCGCGCTGACGCCGGTGAAGTTCGGCATCTCGTTCACGGCCACCTGGCACAACCAGGCCGGCGCGCTGATTCATGTCTATCGCGATGGCTCGGTGCACCTGAGCCATGGCGGCACGGAGATGGGGCAGGGGCTACACATCAAGGTGGCGCAGGTGGTGGCCGATGCGTTCGGCATTCCGCTCGACAAGGTGAAGATCACCGCCTCGAACACCGGCAAGGTGCCGAACACCTCGGCGACCGCGGCCTCGTCGGGCACCGACCTCAACGGCATGGCGGCCCTCGACGGCTGCAACCAGATCAAGGCGCGCATGGCCGCCCATGCGGCGAAGATCTACGAGGTCGAGCCGCACGAGGTGGCCTGGGAGTTCGGCGGCATCCGCGCCGGCAAGCAGTTCGTGCCGTTCGAGGAACTGGCCACCAGCTGCTGGATGAACCGCGTGCAGCTTTCCGCCGCCGGCTTCTACATGACGCCCAAGATCCACTGGGATCGTGGCAACGGCACCGGCCGGCCGTTCTATTACTTCGCCTATGGCGCGGCTTGTTCCGAAGTGACGATCGACACGCTCACCGGCGAGTACCAGCTGGATCGGGCCGACGTGCTCGAGGATGTCGGCCGTTCGCTCAACCCGGCCATCGATATCGGGCAGGTGGAAGGCGGCTTCGTGCAGGGCATGGGCTGGCTCACCACCGAGGAATTGTGGTGGGACGGCAAGGGCCAGCTCCGAACCCACGCGCCCTCGACCTACAAGATCCCGCTCGCGTCCGATGTACCGCCGGTGTTCAACGTCTCGCTGGCCGAGTGGTCGGTGAACAAGGAGCCTGCCATCGGGCGATCCAAGGCCGTCGGCGAACCGCCGCTGGTGCTGGGCTACTCGGTGGTCGAGGCCATGGCCATGGCGGTGGCATCGGTCGCGGACTACCGGATCGACCCGGCGCTCGACATGCCGGCGACGCCGGAGCGGGTGCTGATGGCGGTGGAACGGATGCGGGGTGTCGCCCCCAAATGACCCTTTCCGCCGCGCAGATCGATAGCTTCATCGCACGCGCCGGCAGTGTCACATCTGTCATCATTGCCGAACTGACCGCCGTTCGCGGCTCGTCGCCGCGCGAGGCAGGGGCCTTCATGCTGGTCTCGGCCACCGAGCAAACCGGCACCATCGGCGGCGGCGCGCTCGAGTACATGGTGATCGACCGGGCGCGGCAGGTGCTGCGCGAGGGCGGGCACGAGGATGACCTCGATATCCCGCTCGGCCCCGAGATCGGGCAGTGCTGCGGCGGGCGGGTCGATGTGGCGCTGCGGCGGCTATCCGTCGCCACGGTCGAGCGGTTGCAGGCGCGGATCGCCGCGGAACTCGCCGCGCGGCCGCATGTCTATCTCTTCGGCTCCGGCCATGTCGGCCACGCGCTGGCCCGGGCCCTCTCGGCCCTGCCGCTGCGGGTGCACGTCGTCGACACGCGGCCGGACGAGCTCACCGACCTGCCGGCGAACATCGCCACCCACGCGGTGCCGATGCCCGAAGCAGTAGTCCGCTCGGCGCCGGCAGGATCGTCCTACGTAGTCCTTACCCACGACCACGCGCTGGATTTCCTGATCGCCGCAGAGGCGCTGCAGCGGGCCGACGCGCCCTATGTCGGCATGGTCGGCTCGAAGACGAAGCGGGCGCGCTTCCGCTCCTGGTATTTGGGCGAGGGCTATCCTGCCGCGGCGCTCGAAAAGCTGGTGCTGCCGATCGGGGGCAAGGCCTTTCCGGACGGACTTGGAGACAAGCGCCCGGAGGTGATCGCGGCCCTAGCGGCTGCGGAGATTTTGGTCCATTTTGGCCGCGGGGAAGTCACTGTGAACACGCGGCCGGTCACGACACAGTCGGGAGCCGTTGTTGCAGACTAGCCCTACCCCCCGCCTCGAGCTCAGCGGCATCACCAAGCGCTTCCCGGGCGTGCTGGCCAACGACGATGTCGGCTTTGCGGTGCTGCCGGGCGAAATCCACGCGTTGCTGGGCGAGAACGGGGCGGGCAAATCCACGCTCGTCAAGATGATCTACGGCATCATGCAGCCGGATGCGGGCGAAATCCGCTGGAACGGGGAGCCGGTGGTGGTGCCCAACCCCAAGGCGGCGCGGAAGCTCGGCATCGGCATGGTGTTCCAGCACTTCAGCCTGTTCGAGGCGATGACCGTGCTCGAAAACATCGCGCTCGGCCTCGACGCCAAGGTGCCGGCACGCGAGCTCGAGGCCAAGACCCGCTCGGTGATGCAGCAATACGGACTCGCGCTCGATCCGCACCGCACCGTTTCCACGCTGTCGGTGGGCGAGCGGCAGCGCATCGAGATCGTGCGCGCCCTGCTGCTCAACCCCTCGCTGCTGATCATGGACGAGCCCACTTCGGTGCTCACCCCGCAGGAGGTGGAGCAGCTCTTCGTGGTGCTGCGGCAGCTAGCCAAGGAGGGGTGCTCGATCCTTTACATCTCGCACAAGCTGCACGAGATCAAAGCGCTGTGCGACACGGCGACGATCCTGCGCGGGGGCAAGCTGGTCGATACCTGCGACCCCAAGGTGGAGACCTCGCGCTCCATGGCCGAGAAGATGATCGGCGCGGGGCTCAAGGAAATCCGCAAGCCCGCGGGACGCGCCTTCGGCACCGAGCGGCTGATCGTCAACCGGCTGAATATCCCCGGCGTCGGGCCGTTCGGCATTTCGCTCAACGACATCAGCTTCACGGTCAAGGCCGGCGAAATCTTCGGCATCGCCGGGGTGGCCGGCAACGGGCAGAACGCGCTGCTGCTGGCGCTCTCGGGCGAGGCACCGTCGCCGGATGCCGACGCGATCACCGTAGACGGTGCGCGGGTGGGGCAGCTCACCGCCAAGCAGCGGCGCCTCAAGGGCATGGCGAGCGTGCCCGAGGAACGGAACGGCCATGCCGCCGTGCCGGAGTTCACGCTTTCCGACAACACCATCCTCACCGCCCGCGACCGGCTCGGCATGGTCAATGGCGGGCTGATCAACACCGGCGCCGCGAAGACCTACGCCGGCGAGGTGATCACCTCGTTCGCCGTGAAGGCGCTCGGGCCGGGTTCCACCGCCGGGTCGCTCTCGGGCGGCAACCTGCAGAAGTACATCATGGGCCGCGAAATCCTGCAGAAGCCCGGTGTACTCGTGGTCAGCCAGCCGACCTGGGGTGTCGACGCGGGCGCGGCGGCGGCGATCCACCAGGCGCTGGTCGATCTCGCGGGGCAGGGCTCCGCCATCGTGGTGATCAGCCAGGACCTCGACGAGCTGCTGTCGCTCTGCGACACGCTGGCGGTGATCAACGGAGGACGCTTGAGCAAGCCGATGAAGGTGTCAGAGGCCGACATCAACGAGATTGGCCTCCTGATGGGCGGCATCCACGGCGAGGCGGCCCCCGCCGCTGCCGCAGCCCCGGAGCTCGCCCATGCGCATTAAGCTCGAGAAACGGCCCGAGCCGAGCCGCCTGATGGTAGTCGCCACCCCGATCGCGTCGGTGCTGCTCACCATGGCCATCGGCGTGGTGGTATTCGACCTGCTCGGCATCGACGGCGTGCGTGCGGTGGTCGACATCTTCATCTCGCCGATCCTGCTCAGCTACAAGTGGCAGGATGTGGCGGTGAAGGCGGCACCGCTGATCATCATCGCGCTCGGCCTGTCGGTGGGCAACCGCGCCAATGTGTGGAACATCGGCGCCGAGGGCCAGTACATCATCGGGGCGCTGTGCGCGGCCGGCATCGGCCTTGCGGCGGGCACGGCGGGCGGGCCGCTGGTGATCTTCACCATGCTGATTGCCGGCATGGCGGGCGGCACGGCCTGGGCCACGGTGCCGGCGGCGCTCAAGACCCGTTTCGGCGTCAACGAGATTCTCTCCAGCCTGATGCTGACCTATGTGGCGGTGCAGGTGCTGGGCTACCTGCTCAGCGGCCCGTGGAAGAACCCGGAAGGCCGCAATTTCCCGGCCACGGCGCCGCTGCAGCCCGACCAGACGCTGCCGATCCTCTTCCCCGGCACCACGGTTCACCTCGGCATTGCGATCGCGCTGGTGCTGCCGTTCGTCTTCTGGCTGGTGTTGTCGCGTTCGGTGTTCGGCTATCAGATCCGGGTGGTCGGTTCGGCCCCCAATGCCGCGCGGCACGGCGGCTTCGACAACGACCAGACGGTGTGGCTGTCGATGCTGATCGGCGGCTGCATGGCCGGACTTGCCGGCGCGCTGGAGTTTGCCGGCGCCCTCAAGGTGCTCAACCTCGGCTTTCCCTCGGGCTACGGCTTTACCGCGATCATCGTCGCCTTCCTCGGCCGGCTGCACCCGATCGGCGTGCTGATCGCCGGCATCGTGCTCGCCATCACTTACGTCGGCGGGCAGGTGGCGCAGACGACGGTGAAGATCCCCAACGCCACCGCTGGCATCTTCCAGGCGCTGATGCTGTTCTTCATCCTCGCCAGCGACGTGCTGGTGCGCAACCGCATCTGCATTGTCCGGTCGAACAGACCGGCCGTGGTGGCGGGAGAGTAGCGCCATGTTCACGGCAGATTTCTTCATCCTCGCCTTCATGACCATCGTCGGCATCTCGACCCCCATCCTGCTCGCCGGGCTCGGCGAACTGGTGGTGGAAAAGGCCGGGGTGCTGAACCTGGGCGTCGAGGGTATGATGCTGGTTGGGGCCATTTCCGGCTTTGCAGCAACCGTCTTCACCGGCAATCCCTGGCTCGGCGTCGTGGCCGCTGCCATTGCCGGCGCTGCCGCCGCCATGATCTTCGGCTTCCTGACGCTGACGCTGAACTCCAACCAGGTGGCGACCGGCCTTGCCCTCACCATTTTCGGCACCGGCGTCTCCTCGCTGATCGGCACGGCGTTCGTCGGTCGCATCGTGGCGCCCTTCGGCTCGATCTTCCCGCCGGGGCTGGCCCGCGACCCGGTGCTCAAGGTGATCTTTGGCTACTCGCCCATCGTCTACTTCTCGTTCGTGATGGTGGCGCTGGTCTGGTGGTTCCTCAAATCCACCCGTTCCGGGCTGATCCTGCGGGCCGTGGGCGAGAACGACCTCAGCGCCCATTCCATCGGCTATTCGGTCATCGGCGTGCGCTATCTCGCCGTCGCCTTCGGCGGCGCCATGGCGGGCATCGGCGGGGCCTATTTCTCGCTCGTCATCACGCCGATGTGGGCCGAACGCATGACGGCCGGGCGCGGCTGGATCGCGCTGGCGCTGGTGGTGTTCGCCAGCTGGCGGGCGCCGCG